>NZ_JBPQTV010000007.1:0-61958 GCF_051386515.1 Streptomyces sp. URMC 123
CCCCCCCCCCCCCCCCCCCCCCCCCCCCCGCCGCTTTCGGCCAGCTTCGGCCGTCGCGTGGTCAGCCGATGACCTTGGGCCAGCCCTGGGCGACGGCGGCCTTGGCCTTCGTCGTCTGCGCCGCGTCGGGGAACGTCGGCTCACCCGGCACCGGAACCGGCGGCAGCCAGGCGGCGGCCGTCTTGTTGATGGTGTCGTCCTTCTCCATGGCCGGCATCAGAACGGGTCTCGCGAACCCCTCCAGCCAGAGGTTCTGCCCCTCGGTGCTGTAGAGGTACTCCTGCCACAGCCGGGCCGCCGCCGGGTGCGGGGCGTCCTTGGTGATGGCCTGCGAGTAGTACTGCGCGAAGACGCCGTCGGTGGGGATGTTGACCTGCCAGTCCAGGCCCTTCTTGCGGTACTGGTCGGCGTAGCCGGCGTTGAGGTAGTCCCAGTCGATGGTGATGGGCGTGGTGCCCTTCTCCACCGTGGCGGGGGAGGAGTCGACGGTGGTGAAGTTGCCCTTCTCCTTCAGCTGCTTGAAGAAGTCGAGGCCGGGCTGGATGTCGTCGAAGGAGCCCTTGTTCGCCAGGGCGGCGGCGTACACACCGGCGAACGCGGCACCCGACTTGGTCGGGTTGCCATTGAGGACGATCTTGCCCTTGTACTCCGGCTTCATCAGATCGGCGAAGCTCGTGGGGCAGTTCACCACGCGCTTGGCGTCGCAGCCGATGGAGATGTAGCCGCCGTAGTCGTTGTACCAGCGGGCCTGCGGGTCCTTCTGGGTGGAGGGGATCTTGTCGAACGACTCCACCTTGTACGGCGCCAGCAGGCCCTGTTCGGCGGCCGTCTGCGCGAAGGTGCCGCCGAGGTCGAGCACATCGGGCATCGTGGGCTGGCCCTTGCGGGTCGTGGCCGCGTTGATCTCGTCCTCGCTGGAGCCCTCGGGGCTGTCGACCTTGACCTCGATGCCGTACTTCTGGGTGAAGCCGTCGATCACGGCGCCGTAGTTCGCCCAGTTCCGGGGGAGCGCGATGGCGTTGAGGGTGCCCTCCTTCTTCGCCGCCGCGATCAGGGCCTCCATGCCGCCTATCTCCTCCGCGGACGTCGCGGTCTTCAGCTTCTCGGGGTCGACTGCTTCCGGGGCGGAGTCGCCACAGGCGCTGAGCGCCAGGGTGGCGAGGGCGAGGCCGCCGGCGACGGCGGCCAGACGGGCACGGTGCACGAACACAAAGAGCTCCAGTGAGGGGCGTGAGCGGGGGGACAGCGGGTAGGACGATCAGGACCGTCACACCCGTAGACGCTCCATTACTGAGTGTGTCCATGACGAATGGGTGTACGGATGGACACGAGTCAGCCGCATTTCCTTCACGGTGTGTCGATTCAATGGTGAGTTGTCCGGCTAAAGACCGGCAGGTCGGGCGGCCGACGGGCGGCCGGCGGGTGGCCGAAAACGCTCGCTTCCCGGGCCGGCCCCTTGATCACCACGGCGGCGGGCGCCGCACCCGAACGGGTGAGCCCGCCGGGCGGGCGCCCGTGGACCGGGCTGCAATGGTGGGGTGAGCGCGCCCCCGGACGACTGCCTGGCGCACAACGACTGGATCTGCGGCGACTACCTGAGCAGCCGCCGCGAGATCCTGCTGAACGCCGTCCTCCAGCACCTTCAGCTCACGGTGGTCTCCGTGGCCCTCGGGCTGGCCGTCGCGGCCCCGCTGGCGGTGCTGGCCTGGCGCCGGCGCTGGGCGGCGGGGCCGGTCCTCGGCCTGACCACCGTCGTCTACACCATCCCCTCGCTCGCCCTGTTCTCCCTGCTGCTGCCGCTCTACGGCCTCTCGGCCGCCGTCGTCGTGGCCGGGCTCGCGCTCTACTCGCTCACCCTGCTGGTCCGCAACATCCTGGCCGGTCTGCGTGCCGTGCCCGACGACGCCAGGGAGGCGGCGCGCGGCATGGGCTACGGGTCGCTGCGCATGCTGCTCGGCGTGGAACTGCCGCTGGCGCTGCCCGCCGTGATGGCGGGCCTGCGCATCGCCACGGTGTCCACCGTCTCGCTGGCCACCGTGGGCGCCATCGTCGGTTACGGCGGCCTCGGCAATCTCATCTACTCCGGGATGAACACCTACTTCAAGGCCGAGGTGCTCACCGCCTCCGCGCTGTGCGTGGCGATCGCGATCGCGGCCGACCTGCTGCTGCTCGGCGTGCAGCGGCTGCTCTCCCCCTGGCAGCGGGCCTCGGGACGGGGCCCATGAGCGCCGCCGCCGGGCGGGTCGGAGCGCCGCTCGCGGAGGAGGCGCCGTCCCTGGCGGGCAACACCCTGGGCGAGGCATGGGGCTGGCTGACGGACCCGGCGCACTGGGCGGGCGAGAGCGGCATCAGGCACCGGCTGGCCGAGCACGCCGAACTCACCTTCCTCTGCCTGGGGCTGAGCTGCCTGCTCGCCCTCCCCGTCGCCGTCGTCCTCGGGCACCTCGGGCGCGGCGGCGCCCTCGCCGTCAACCTGGCCAACGCCGGCCGGGCCGTCCCCACCTTCGCCGTCCTCGTGCTGCTGATGCTCACCCCGCTCGGCGGCCATGGGCAGTGGTCCACCGTCGTCGCCCTGGTGCTCTTCGCGGTGCCGCCGCTGCTGACCAACGCCTATGTCGGCATGCGGGGCGTCGACCGCCAAGTCGTCGAGTCGGCGCGCGGCATGGGGATGACCGGCCGCCAACTGCTGTGCGGGGTCGAGCTGCCCCTCGCCCTGCCGATGATCCTCACCGGGGTACGGATCGCCGCCGTACAACTCGTCGCGACCGCCACCCTGGCCGCGCTCGCGGGCGGCGGGGGACTGGGCAGGATCATCACCGCCGGCTTCCACCTCGCCAGCACACCCCAGGTGGTGGCCGGGGCGGTGCTGGTGGCGGCGCTGGCCCTGGCGGTCGAGGGCGTGTTCGTCCTGGGGCCCCGGCTCCTCCCCGGCGCGCTGCGCGCCCGCCCGCGCGGCGGGCCACCGGGCCGCCCGCCCGGGCCCGCGCGGGGACTGCCGGCACGGGCCCGACGACTCCTCGGCCACCGCCCGGGGCGGCCGGTCCGCCCGACCCACCGGGCCCTGTCGACCCTGCTGATCCCGCTCGCGCTGCTCGCCACCCTCCTGTGCGCGCCCGGCTGCGCCGGCGGGCCCGCCCTGGAGCGCCGGGGAGAGGTCACCGGCCCACCCGGGGACAGCAGAAATCTCGCCATAGGATCGGCGGGCTTCACCGAGAGCGAGCTGCTGGCCCATCTGTACGCCCTGCTGCTCGGCAAGGCCGGCTACACCACCCGCATCCTCACGGTGAGCAACCGCGAGCTGTACGAACCGGCCCTGGAACGCGGCCAGATCGACGTCGTCCCCGAGTACGCGGCCACCCTCGCCGACTGGCTCAACGCCAAGACCCACGGCCCCGACGCGCCCCCCGTCGCCTCGCCCGAGCTGGAACCCACCATGACGGCGCTGCGGAGGCTGGCCGAGCCGCGCGGCCTCGCCGTGCTCGCGCCCGGCCGGGCGGTCGACCGCAACGCCTTCGCCGTCGCCGCCTCCTACGCCGCCGAGCACCGCCTCGCCACCCTCAGCGACCTCGGCAGATCGGGTCTGCCCGTACGGCTGGCCGCCGGTGACGAATGCGTCCAGCGGCCGTACTGCGCCCCCGGCCTGCGCAAGACCTATGGCATCGACATCACCGCGATCGACCCGAAGGGCGTGGGCACCGCCCCCGCCAAACAGGCCGTCCGCTCGGGGGAGGACCAGATGGTGCTCACCACCAGTACCGATGCCACGCTCGACACCTTCGGTCTGGTCCTGCTCGCCGACGACAAGCGGCTGCAGAACGCCGACTACATCGTGCCCCTCGTCAACCGCGCCCGGGCGGGCGGCCCCGGGGTGGCTCGGGCACTGGACCGGCTGAACACCGTCCTCACCACGGAGGACCTCGCCGACCTCAACCGCCAGGTCGACATCAGGCGCCGGCTGCCCGCCGATGTCGCCCGCGCCTATCTGTCCGCGCGCCAGCTGATCTGACCCCCCGGCCGGCCGCCCCGCGGACCGGGGCGGCCGGCCCCAGGCGGCGTCCCTCAGGTGTCGTGGTGGCCGATCTCGACGTCCTCCAGGATGCCCAGCGCGTCCGGCACCAGCACGGCCGCCGAGAAGTAGACGCTCACGAGATAGGAGATGATGGCCTTCTCGTTGATGCCCATGAAACGGACGTTCATCCCGGGCTGGATCTCATCGGGAATCCCGGTCTGGTGGAGCCCGACGACACCCTGATCCGCCTCGCCCGTACGCATCGCCAGAATCGAACTGGTCCGGGATTCGCTGATCGGGATCTTGTTGCACGGCAGCAGCGGGATGCCACGCCAGGCCCGCACATGCTGTCCCTGGAACTCCACGCCCGTCGGGTAGATTCCGCGCTTGTTGCACTCCCGGCCGATCGCCGCGATGGTGCTCGGATGCGCCAGCAGGAACTGGGTCTTGCGGCGCCGGGAGATCAGCTCGTCGAGGTCGTCGGGGGTGGGCGGGCCCGAGCGGGTGTGAATGCGCTGCTTGAGGTCGGCGTTGTGGAGCAGGCCGAACTCGCGGTTGTTGACGAGTTCGTGTTCCTGGCGCTCGCGCAGGGCCTCCACGGTCAGCCTCAGCTGCTGCTCGACCTGGTTCATGGGATCGTTGTAGAGGTCGGCGACCCGGCTGTGGACGCGCAGCACCGTCTGGGCGACGCTCAGTTCGTATTCGCGGGGCTTGAGCTCGTAATCGACATAGGTACCGGGCAGCAAGGGCTCGCCGGTGTGGCCCGAGGACAGATCGATCGCGGCCTCACCGTGCTTGTTCTGCGGCCGCCTGGGGGCCTCGCGGAAGGCGGTGAGATGGGAGCGCAGCCCCTCGGCCCCGCCGGCCACCTCGTCGAACGCCGCCTTCGGCAGGCTGAGCACCGTGCAGGCGGTGACGGCCTTGACGGTGTGGTCCCAGGTGGCGTCGCCGTCCTCGTCGGTCAGCAGCCGCTCGCCGATGTAGTCACCATCGGCGAGCACCCGCAGCACCGTGGGGTCGCCGTACTTGCCCCGGCCAAGCTGCTCGGTCTTGCCATGGGCGATCAGCACCAGCCGGTCCGCCGGCTGGCCGGACTCGACGATCAGATCGCCTGCGGCGTACTCCTGCTGCACGAACCGGTCGGCGAGGGCCTCCAGCACCGCGGCGTCGTCGAACTCCCGCAGCGGTGGCAACTCCCGCAGTTCGGCCGGGACGACCCGGATCTCGGCACCGGTCGAGACGAACTCGATCCGCCCGTCGCCCAGGGTGCTGGTCAGCCGTCGGTTCACGCGATAGGTGCCCGCCGTCACCTGCACCCAGGGCAGCACCCGCAGCAGCCAGCGCGACGAGATGTTCTGCATCTGCGGCACGGACTTGGTGGTGGTCGCCAGGTTCCGAGCCGCGGCGGTGGCGAGACTCTGCTGTTGTGGGCTCTGTCCGTTCTGGGATACGGAGCTGGGGTCCACGGTCGTGGTCATCTGCGGACTTCACCTGTTTCTCTGCGAAGTGTTCATGCGAAGCGGATGCGGTCGAGGCGGTGACGGCGGTGCGGCGGTGACGGCGGTGCGGCGGCCGGGAGGCCGCGTCGAGAGGGTCCCGGTCAGTGGCCGATCTCGACGTCCTCCAGAATTCCGAGAGCGTCCGGAACAAGAACGGCGGTCGAGTAATAGGCGGTCACCAGATAGGAGATGATGGCCTTCTCGTTGATGCCCATGAAACGCACGGACAGGCCCGGCTGATATTCGTCCTCGAGGCCCGTGCGGTGCAATCCGATGACCCCTCGGTTCGCTTCGCCGGTGCGCAGCAGCAGAAGGGAGGTGGTGCGGTTCTCGGAGATCGGGATCTTATTGCACGGGAAAATGGGCACGCCCCGCCACGCGGGCACGGAATGCCCCTGGTGGTCGATCGTGTCGGGGTGGATGCCGCGCTTGGTGCACTCCCGTCCGATCGCCGCGATGGCCCGGGGGTGCGCCAGGATCAGCCCGGGGTCCTTCCACACGGTGGCCAGCAACTCGTCGAGGTCGTCGGGGGTGGGCGGGCCCGAGCGCGTCCGGATGCGCTGCCTGAGGTCGGCGTTGTGGAGCAGGCCGAACTCGCGGTTGTTGACGAGTTCGTGTTCCTGGCGCTCGCGCAGGGCCTCCACGGTCAGCCGCAGCTGTTGCTCGACCTGATTCATGGGCTCGTTGTAGAGGTCGGCGACCCGGCTGTGGACGCGCAGCACCGTCTGGGCGACGCTCAGCTCGTACTCCCGCGGGGCGGGTTCGTAGTCGACATAGGTGCCGGGCAACAGGGGTTCGCCGGTGTGGCCCGCGGACAGATCGATCGCGGCCTCACCGTGCTCGTTGTGCCGCTGCTGGGGGACGGCCGACCGTTGCCGGAGGTGACCGCGCAGGGCCTCGGACCCCTGCGTGATCTCCTCGAAGTCACGGCGGCGCAACTCCAGCACCGTGCATCGGGTGACGGCCTTGAGGGTGTAGGTCCACTCGGCCTCGGGCGCGCCGAGCGCGTGGGCGCCGAAGTGATCGCCGTCGCCGAGCGTGCCCACCACGGCCTGCTCGTCGTACTTGCCCTGGGCCAGCTGCGTGACCTTGCCGTGGGCGATCAGGAAGAGACGGTCGGCGGGGCGCCCGGCCTCGGCGATCACATCTCCCGGGCCGTACTCCCGCTGGACGAAGCGGTCGGCGAGGGCCTGGAGCGCCGCGCCCTCGGTGAAGCCGTGCAGCAGGGGCAGTTCGCCCAGCTCCGCGGGGATCACCTGAACGCGCGGGCCCGTGCAGACGAACTCGATGCGGCCGTCGCCGACGGTGTGGGTCAGCCGGCGGTTCACGCGATAGGTGCCGCCGGGCACATGGACCCAGGGCAGCAGGCGCAGCAGCCAACGGGAGGTGATGCCCTGCATCTGGGGAACGGATTTGGTCGTGGTCGCCAAATTCCGCGCGGCCGCCGTGCCGAGGCTCTGCCGCACCTCGCCGTGGGACTGCCCGTCCTCAGCGGAAGAGGTCGAATCCGTCGACGTCGTCATAAGGGACGCCACCCAATCTTCGCGATATGGCTTCCGGACCGGGGCGTGACTGCTTGATCACGTCCCGTCAACGACGCTAGCAGCCCCGAATGGCGCACTGGAATCGCTCAAAAGAGTGGGTTGGTCGATTGAATGCCAGGCAATAATGGGGGTCATTTTACTGTCCGAAAATCGCCGTTGGCTCATGTCGGCCGCAGGTTCCCCTGGCAGACGCCGTTCCCCGGAGCCGAGCGACCGCTTAGTATGCGACCGGATCAGCCCCGGAAACGGCCGTCTTCCGGAAGGAGACACGCCATGGCCGCCACCGCACCCGCCGGATCGGACGCCGATGAACCGGACGCCGATGAACTGCGCCGCCTCACCCGCGAACTGATCGCTCGTCATGACCCTGGCACCACCGATCGCGCCGACTTCCTCGCGGCCCGCTTCGACGCCGGACTCGCCTGGGTGCACTTTCCCCGCGGCTTCGGCGGCCTCGGCGCCCCTCGTGCCCTCCAAGCGGTCGTGGACGGCGAACTCGAGGCCGTCGGCGCGCCCGACAACGACCCGCGCCGCATCGCCATCGGACTCGGCATGGCCGCCCCCACCATCCTGCGCTACGGCACCGACGAGCAGAAGCGCCGCTTCCTGCGCCCGTTGTGGCTCGGCGAGGAGGTCTGGTGCCAGCTCTTCAGCGAGCCCGGCGCGGGCTCCGACCTCGCCGCGCTGGCCACCCGCGCCGTGCGGGACGGCGAGGACTGGGTCGTCACGGGGCAGAAGGTCTGGACGTCGAGCGCCCATGTCGCCCGCTGGGGCCTCCTGCTGGCCCGCACCGACCCCGACGTGCCCAAGCACCGGGGCATCACCTACTTCCTCTGCGACATGACCGACCCCGGTGTCGAGGTGCGCCCGCTCCGCCAGATCACCGGCGAGGCCGAGTTCAACGAGGTATTCCTGACCGAGGTGCGGGTGCCCGACCGCCATCGGCTGGGCGAGGTCGGCGACGGCTGGCGGGTGGCCCGGACCACCCTGATGAACGAACGCGTGGCCATCGGCGGTGGCCGGCTGCCCCGCGAGGGTGGGCTGATCGGCATCGTCGCCGACACCTGGCGGGCCCGCCCGGAACTGCGCACCCACGACCTGCACCAGCGGCTGCTGCGGCTGTGGGTCGAGGCGGAGGCCGCCCGGCTGGCCGCTGAGCGGCTCCGGCAGAGCCTCGCGGCGGGCCAGCCGGGCCCGGAGGGCTCGGCGATGAAGCTCGCCTTCGCCCGGCTCAACCAGGAGATCAGCGGACTGGAGGTCGAGATGCTCGGCGAGGACGGCCTGTTGTACGACGACTGGAGCATGCGCCGCCCCGAGATCGTCGACTTCGCGGGGCGCGGCGCGGGCTACCGCTATCTGCGCGCCAAGGGCAACTCCATCGAGGGCGGCACCTCCGAGGTGCTCCTCAACATCGTCGCCGAACGCGTCCTCGAGCTGCCGCAGGAGCCACGCACCGACACGGACGTTCCCTGGCGGGAGTTGGCCCGATGAGCGACGCCACCGCTGCCCCCGCCGGCCAGGGGCCCGCGCCCGATCTGCTGTACTCCGAGGCGGAGCGGGATCTGCGGGCCGCCGTACGGTCCCTGCTGTCCGACCGCTGCGACGCCGCCGCCGTACTGGCCCGCGTCGAGGCGCCCCAACCGTACGACCCCGAGCTGTGGCGCGCCCTGGCGACGGACATGGGCACCGCCGGGCTCCTGGTGCCCGAGAAGCTCGGCGGCCAGGGCGCCGGGGCCCGGGAGGCCGCCGTGGTCCTGGAGGAACTCGGCCGCAGTGTCGCTCCCGCCCCGTATCTGACCAGCGCGGTGATCGCGGTCGAGGCCCTGCTCGGCTGCGCCGGGGAGGGCGGCCGGGAGGCCGACGCGAGGCCGCCGCGCTGCTGACGGGCCTCGCCACCGGAGAGCGCACGGCGGCTCTCGCCGTGCCGTTCACCACGGCCCCGTACTCCGGTCCAGCGCAGTACTCCGGCCCGGCGCCGTCCGTACGGACGGAGGCGCCCGTACGGACGGAGGCATCCGTACGGAGCGAGGCGCCCGTACGGGTCGAGGTCGGCGGCCGGCTCACCGGCCGCGTCCGCGCCGTGGCCGACGGGGCGAGTGCGACCGTACTGCTCGTGCCCGCCGAGGGGCCCTCGGGGCCGGAGCTCCACGCGGTGGACGGCATGGCGAGCGGCGTGACCCGAACCCCGCGGGTCTCCCTGGACGCCACCCGGCCGCTCGCCGAGATCGCCCTGGACGCCGTCCCCGGCCGGCGGCTCGCCGGGCCGGACACGGCGGCGCCGGCGGTCACCCGCGCGCTGACCGCCGGCGCCGGGCTGCTGGCGTCGGAGCAGCTCGGGCTCGCCGAGTGGTGCCTGGACGAGACCGTCCGCCACGTCCGGGAGCGGAACCAGTTCAACCGCCCCATCGGCTCCTTCCAGGCGCTCAAGCACCGCCTGGCCGCGCTCTGGCTGGAGCTCGTCTCCGCCCGCGCCGCGGCCCGCCACGCCGCGGACGCGCTCGCCACCGGCAGCCCCGACACCCCGGTGGCCGTCCGCCTCGCCCAGGCCGTCTGCTCCCCGACCGCCGTCCACGCGGCCCAGGAGTGCGTGCAACTGCACGGCGGCATCGGGATGACCTGGGAGCATCCGGCGCATCTACGGCTCAAGCGGGCCAAGGCCGACGAACTGGCGCTGGGCACCCCGGGCCGGCACCGGGCCGCGCTCGCCGAGCTGGTGGAGCTGCCCGGGCCCCCGGCGTGAGGCGCGGCCCGCGCGCCGCCGGCCCCGACAGGGTCGGCGGCGGCGCCGGGGCCGGAGGAAAGGTCACCCTTCGCACTCGTGTTTAATTGCGGACGATGCGCAATAACAGTCGATCTTCATCAGTGCCGCGGGCCGCGGCCGCCGCCCGGTCCGGCAGGTCCCTCCGTCCGTGGGCCGCCGTCGCGCTCACCGGCGCGCTGGTGGCGAGTGCCGCGGCCTGCTCCACCCCGGGCGGGGACAAGGGCGCGGGCAAGGCCGCCGACACCGCGGTCGTCGGCATCGCCAACGAGCCCGAGACGCTCAGCCCGCTGCTCGGCTACGGCAAGGACGGCAACTCCAAGATCTTCGACGGTCTGCTCACGCACGACGCCGAGATGCGGCTCAAGCCCGCCCTGGCCGCCGAGCTCCCGAAGATCACCAACGAGGGCCGGACGTACACCTACACCCTGCGTGACGGGGTGCGCTTCAGCGACGGACAGCCGCTGACCGCCAAGGACGTCGTCTTCACCTACCGGACCATCCTGGACAAGAACACCAACAACGCCTCCAAGGCCGAGCTGGACGCCCTCCAGGAGGTGCGGGCCGAAGGCGACAGGACGGTCGTCTTCGAGCTCAAGTACCCCTACGCCCCCTTCGCCGAGCGCACCGTTCTGCCCATCGCCCCCGAGCACATAGCCGGCAAGCAGGACGTCAACAGCGGGGACTTCGGCACCAAGCCGATCGGCACCGGCCCCTACATCCTCACCGACTGGCGCAAGGGCGAGAAGCTCACCTTCAAGGCCAACCCGCAGTACTGGGGCGGCGAGCCCGCGGTGAAGAAGTTCACCATGGCGATCATCAAGGACGACGACGTGCGCGCCACCCGGCTGCGCAGCGGCGACCTCGACGGCGCCATCCTCCCGCCCAACCTCGCCGCCACCTTCAAGGGCGACCAGGGCAGGAAGACGCTGGCCGCGAAGACCTACGACTACCGCACCGTGACCCTGCCGACCGAGAACCCGGTCACCGGCGACACCGCGGTCCGCAAGGCCCTGGACGTCGCCGTGGACCGCCAGGCCATGGTCGACAAGATCCTCGACGGCGGCGGCAAGGCCGCGTACGGCCCGGTGCCCACCGACAGCCCCTGGTTCGCCAAGGGCACCGAGCGCGTCCACGACCTGGAGAAGGCGAAGAAGATCCTCGACGACGCGGGCTGGCGGCCGGGCGCCGACGGCATCCGCGAGAAGGACGGCCGGCGCGCCTCCTTCCCCCTCTGGTACCTCACCGGTGACAAGCTCCGCCAGGACCACGCCCTCGCCTACGCCTCCGACGCCAAGAAGGCCGGCATCGAGGTGAAGGTGCAGAGCGGCACCTGGGAGGTCATCGAGCCGCGGATGAAGGACGACGCGGTCCTCGCCGGCGGCGGCAGCCCCGCCGACCCGGACTTCGACCAGTACTCCCTGCTGCACTCCTCCCTCGCGGGCGACGGCTTCAACAACATGGCCCGCTACTCCGACCCGGACGTCGACAAGGCACTCGTCGACGGCCGGCAGAGCGGCAAGCCGGAGGAGCGCAAGGCCGCGTACGACACCATCCAGCGCAAGCTCGCCGAGAACCCCGGCTACACCTTCCTCACCCACATCGATCACCTCTATGTGATCGCCGACCGGTGGGAGGGCCTCACCACCCAGGTCGAGCCGCACGACCACGGCCTGGCCTCCGGCCCCTGGTGGAACGTCGAGGACTGGGCACCGAAGAAGTGACCCGGCAGCTCCCCTGGGGGCCGATGGCACGGATGGCGGGACGGCGGGCACTGCTCGCCGTGCCCGTCCTCCTCGCCGTCACCTTCGGCGTCTTCGCGATCGCCGCCGCCTCGCCCTTCGACCCCGTGAAGGCCTACGCGGGCACGGCCGGGCTCACCGCGTCCCAGGAGAACCTCGACCAGCTGCGCGCCAACCTCGGCGCGGACCAGCCGTTCGTCGTCCGCTGGTGGCACTGGCTCACCGCCGCGCTCACCGGCGACCTCGGCGACTCCAGCGCCCTGCGCCAGCCGGTCGCCCAGGTCATCGGGGAGCGCCTCGGCTGGTCGACCCTGCTGTGCGCGGTCGCCTTCGCTGTGGCGGTGCTGCTCGGCACGGTGCTCGGCGTGCTCGCCGCGCGCCGCCCCGGCTCCCTGGTCGACCGGGCCGTCACCTCCGCCGCGTACTCCCTGGAGGCCGCGCCGCCGTTCTGGCTGGGCCTCCTGGCCGTCTGGCTGTTCGCCCTCAAGCTCGACCTGCTCCCGGCCGGAGGACTGACCGACACCGGCACTGACGTCGTCACCGCCGGCCAGGTGGCGAGCCACGTGGTGCTGCCCGCGGCCGTCCTCGCCGTCTCCCAGCTGCCCTGGTTCACGCTGTACGTCCGCCAGGGCGTCGGGGACGCGCTGGAGGAGGACCCCGTGCGCGGCGCCCGCGCCCGCGGCCTGAGCGAGCGCACCGTACTGCTGCGCCACGCCCTGCGCTCCGGGATGCTGCCCGTGCTCACCCTGATCGGCTCGCGGGTGCCCGAGCTCATCACCGGAGCCCTGCTCGTGGAGACCGTCTTCAGCTGGCCGGGCATCGCCGCGGCGACCGTCGAGGCGGCCACCTCCGTCGACTTCCCCCTCCTCGCCGCGCTGACCGTACTGGCGACGGCGGCCGTGCTGGCCGGCAACCTGCTCTCCGATCTGCTGTACGGGCTCGCCGACCCCAGGGTGGGATTCGATGGCTGAACGGATGACCGACGGCGCCGCGGACGTCGCCTGGATCGCCCGAGGCCGGACCCGCCGCTCCACCCGGACCGTGCGCGTCTGGGCCTCCGCCGTCCTCGTCGCGGCCGTCGTTCTCGCGGTGATCGCCGTGCCGGCCGTCGCGCACCTCGACGAACAGGCCGTCGACCTGGCGGCCAAGCTCCAGCCGCCCTCCTGGGCACACCCCTTCGGCACCGACGACGTCGGGCGCGATCTGTTGCTGCGCTGCGTCTACGGGCTGCGGGTGTCCCTGCTCGTCGGCGTGGTCGCCGCGCTCGCGGCGACCGTCATCGGAACGGCCGTGGGCGCCGCGGCGGGCGCCCTCGGGGGCTGGGCCGACCGCGTCGTGATGCGCGTGGTCGACCTCTTCTCCTCCGTGCCGCACCTGCTGCTGGGGATCTTCATCGTCGCGCTGTTCCGGCCCGGGGTGTGGCCCGTGGTCGTCTCGGTGGCGCTGACGCACTGGCTGTCGACCGCCCGCATCGTCCGGGCCGAAGTGCTGTCCCTGCGCTCGCGCCCCTATGTCGACGCCGCCGTCTCCGGCGGCGCCTCGCGCTGGCGGGTCGCCGTACGGCATCTGCTGCCCGGAGTACTGCCGCAGGCCGGCCTCGCCGCCGTACTGATGGTGCCGCACGCCATCTGGCACGAGTCCGCGCTCTCCTTCCTCGGGCTCGGCCTGCCCACGCACGAGGCCAGCCTCGGCACCCTCGTCCAGACCGCCCGCGGCTCCCTGCTGGCCGGCCACTGGTGGCCGACCCTCTTCCCGGGGCTGTTCATCATCGTGCCCACGCTCGCCATCGCCGGCCTGGCCGGCGTGTGGCGCGAGCGGATCAACCCGCGCCGTCGATCGGAGCTCATGCTGTGAGTGAGCCCGCGCCCGTACCCGCGTCCGCACCCGCGCCCGTACACGCGCCGGCCCCGGCGCCGGCACCCGTACTGTCCGTCCGGGACCTGTCCGTCCGCTTCCGGATGCGCGGTGGCCGGCATGTCGCCGCCGTGTCCGGCGCGACCTTCGACCTCGCGCCGGGGGAGTGCCTCGCGCTCGTCGGCGAGAGCGGCTGCGGCAAGTCCGTGCTGGCCTCCGCGCTGCTGGGCCTGCTGCCGGGCAACGCGCAGACCGCCGGAACGGCGCTCCTGGGCGACGTGGACGTGCTGCGCGCCGACGAACGCACCCTGGCCCGCACCGTGCGCGGGCGCCGGATCGGCCTGGTGCCGCAGAGCCCCTCGGCACACCTCACGCCCGTGCGCACCGTGCGCTCCCAGTTGGAGGAGACCGTCCGGGAGCTGACCGGACTCCGTGGCCGGCGCGCCCTGCGCGAGGCGGCCGAGGCCGCGGCGGACCGGGCCGCCTTCCCCGCCGGCCACCTCGACCGGTATCCGCACGAGCTCTCCGGCGGGCTCGCGCAGCGCGCCGCCACCGCCCTCGCGCTCATCGGTGACGCCCCTCTGCTGCTCGCGGACGAGCCCACCACGGGCCTCGACCGCGACCTCGTCGACCGTACGGTCGACGAGCTGCGCCGCCACGCCGACGAGGGGCGCGCGCTCCTGATGATCACCCACGACCTGGCGGCGGCGGAGCGGATCGCCGACCGGGTGGCCGTGATGTACGCCGGGCGGATCGTCGAGATCGCCCCGGCGGCGCGTTTCTTCGGCCGCCCGGGGCCCCGGCACCCCTACGCCCATGGCCTGCTCCAGGCCCTGCCCAGCCGGGCCTTCACCGCCATTCCCGGCATGCCGCCGGAGCTGGGGGACCTGCCGGGCGGCTGCGCGTTCGCCGCGCGCTGCGCGGGCGCGGCGGAGGACTGCGCGGTGCTTCCGGCTCTGGTGGACGGTGTGGCGTGTCACCGCCCGCTGGACGGCGGCGCGGAAGTCGAAGCGGCCACCAGCGGCCCGGAGGAGCGCCCCCGTGCTTGAACTGCGTCGGATCACCGCCGGCTACGAGCGCCGCAAGCCCGTCGTGCGCGAGGTGTCCCTGACCCTGCGCCCCGGGGAGTCCATCGGGCTGCTCGGGCCCAGCGGTTGCGGCAAGTCGACCCTCGCCAAGGTGGCGGCGCTGCTGCACCGGCCCGACGAGGGGCACGTCGTCCTCGACGGCGCGCCGGTGCGCGGCTGGCGGCACCGCGCCCCCCGGGACGCCCGTACCGCCTTCGGCGTGGTGTTCCAGCAGCCGCGGCTCGCCGCCGACCCCCGGCTCCGGCTCGCCGACATCGTCGCGGAGCCGCTGCGGGCCACTGGCCGCCGCGACGAGATCGCGACCAGGGTGCCCGAGCTGGCCGAGGCGGTCGGGCTCGGCCGGGATCTGCTCGCCCGGCGCCCGCACGAGGTCAGTGACGGCCAGTTGCAGCGGGCCTGCCTGGCCCGCGCCCTCGTGCTGCGCCCGCGCTGGCTCGTGTGCGACGAGATGACCGCGATGCTCGACGCGTCGACGACCGCCGCGCTGGTGGCGGTGGTCGAGGAGTACCGCCGGACCACCGGCGCGGGGTTGCTCGCCGTCGGCCACGACCGCGTGCTCCTGGAGCGGTGGTGCGACCGGACGGTGCGCTGGGAGGACCTGACGTCCGCCGGCCCGGCGGCCCCGGCGGCGGCCTCGGCGGCGGTCGAGGCGGTGACCGGAGCGGAGCCGGGCACGGGGGTCTGAACGGGGCACCAGCGGCGCGGGCCGGCCCCGTACGCGGACGCCCACCCCGTACGCGTACGCGCACTCGTACGACCGTTCGGCCAACATTCGGCGAACTCTCCGCACGGCTCTGCCCATCGCTTTCCGGAGCGTCGATACTGCGGACCGCCGCTGTCACCGACCAGCCCGGAGAGCCTCCATGCCGCGTCCCTCCCGCCGTACTGTCGTCACGGCCCTCGGCACCGCCATAGCCGGCGGGCTGGCAGCCGCCGCGCCGACCTCCGCGTGGGCCACGGCCCCCGCTCCCGCCGCGCGGGGCGCCGCCACCCCGCGCGCGGCCGCCGCCGGGGCCGGGACCCGTACCGCCGCCACCGCTGCCGGGACCCGTGCCGCCGTCACCGGCACCGAGGCCCCGCTGCGCCGCGCCCACGCGCACAACGACTACGAGCACCCCCGCCCCCTCGCCGACGCCCTCGCGCACCACTTCACCAGCGTCGAGGCCGACATCTGGCTGGTCGGTGGGCGCCTGCTGGTGGGCCACGACCCCTGGGACCTGCGGCCCGAGCGCACGCTCGAAGCGCTCTACCTCGACCCTCTGCTCGCCCGGGTCCGCCGGGGCGGCGGCTGGGTCCACCCCGGCCACCGGGTGCCCGTGCAACTGCTCATCGACATCAAGAACCGGGGCGAGGCGACCTACCGCGAACTCGACCGGTGCCTGCGGCGCTACCGCGAGATGCTGAGCGTGGCGACGAGCGGAGCGGCGCACCTCGGCGCCGTGACCGCCGTCGTCTCCGGCGACCGGGCCGCCCGGGCCCCGATGGAGGCCCAGCGGACCCGCCACGCCTTCTACGACGGCCGGCTGGAGGACCTCGGCGGGGCCGCGCCCGCCTCCTTCTGCCCCCTGATCAGCGCCGACTGGACGAAGACCTTCTCCTGGCAGGGCGCCGGCCCCATGCCCGCGGCCGAGCGGGCGAGGCTGCGCGCCATCGTCGGCGAGGCGCACGCGCACCGCCGGCGTGTCCGGTTCTGGGCCACGCCCGACACGCCGGGGCCGGCGCGTGACGCGCTCTGGCGGGAGCTCGTGGCCGCCGATGTGGATCACATCAATACCGATGACCTGCCCGGACTGGAGGCGTTCCTCCGGGCGCATGACGGCGAGAGGCGGTAACGGAGCGTCAACACCCGTTCGGCCGACCCCCGAACGGCCGGGAATGCGGCGGCGGTGGGCCAGACTGACTGGCCACCGCCGTATGTCTCGCCGCCGCGGCTGCTCAGGAGGTCCTGTCCATGGCCGTATCGATCTCAGTGGTGCTTCTGCTCGTGGTGCTGGCGGTGGTCTTTCTGCGCAGCGGATCGCTGAAGTTCTCGCACGCGCTGGTGTGCGTGCTGCTGGGCTTCTATCTGTCCGGTACCAGCATCGCGCCGACCGTGCACAACGGGGTGTCGGCGACGGCGAGTCTCGTCGGCAGCCTGCGCCCCTGACGGGGCGGCGGAGGCGCAGACTGTCAGGGCTCGGGGTGGGCGAACACCCCGACCGCCTGCGGAACTGGCCGTTCCACACCCCCCGAGGGGTGGTTGCGCACGGTGACTCCCGCCGCTCCCGGCGCACGGACGGCGAGCGTGGACGAGCCGCCGCCGTCCAGATTGACCGCGTGGGCGGCCCCCAGATCCACCATGACCGCCGCCAGCTCCGCGACGGTCAGGCCGGGCCGGTGGGGCACCGAGCCGTCCAGGGCGAGCAGCAGCAGCCGGCGCCCGTCCTCGCTCAGGCCCGCCGCCGTACGCAGCGCTGCGGTCCGGTCGTCCACCCCGTCGAGGGGGCGGCCCCCGCGCACGATCGGATAGCCGCCGACCGCGAAGACGAGCGGAACGGCGGAGACCGTGGGCACCAGCCGATGGCGTACGCGCACCGCCTCTCCCAGGGTGATCCCCCGGAGGGCGCGGGCGCCCGCCTCCCGGCCCACGAGCACCACCGAACCGGGCTCGATCGGACCGCGCCCGGGCGTGTCGGAAACCCGCACGACACGCCCGTGCCGCACCGTCAGCTCGTGGGTCTCCGTACTGCACGGGGCGCTCCGGTCGGTATCCGTGCCACAGGTGGCCCGCACCCGTGAGGCGCTGCCCCAGTCGGGGGTGAACGCGCCGATCCCGCCGACCGGCAGCGCGTACTGGTTGAGCCCGCCGAGCGGCAGCTCGCCGCCCGCCGTACGGACGGCGCCCCGCAGCCGCAGCCGGTCCTGGCGGGCGCGCCGGTCGACCCCCACCCCGAGGACGTCCTCGGTGGACGTGCCGGGTGGCAGGGCGGGCCCGAAGCGCTGCCCGACCGGCACGGCGGCCTTCAGCCGGCGGCCGCCGGCGATGGCCGGGCCGACCGGAGCGCCGGTGGCCTCCACGCCCGGGTGCTGCACCTCGGTCAGATGGAAGAAGTCGCCGTTCACGGCGGCGACCGCCCCGCGCTCGTCGGCCAGCCGGGAGACCGGCGCCCGGGCACCGACCGCCCCCGGGTACAGCAGATCGACGGCGACACGCCGATGTCGTAGATCCACCCGCAGCAGGTGCCCGTACGCCACGCCCTGCGAGGCGGGCAGGGTGAACTCCTCGTAGCCGACCCCCGGGGCGACGGGCGTCCGCTCGGTGATCCGCGGCCCCGGGGCGGCCCCCGCGGCGGGGCGGGCCTCGACCACCGCCCCGATCAGCAGCGACCAGAGGGCGATCACCGCGACCACCGCCCGGGGGACGACCGGTCCGCGCGCCGTGGCCCGCGCCGACGGGGGAGAGGCCGTGCCCGCCGGTCTCACTCGCTGCCGGGCCCGGCACCGAGCAGGCGCGAGCGGATCAGGAAGCGCACCCCGTACGGCGCCTCCAGCGAGAACCCGCTGCCCCGGCCGGGCACCACATCGACGATCAACCGCGTGTGCCGCCAGCGCTCGTACTGACTCGCCGACATCCAGAACGGCACGTCCTCCGGGAATCCCGGCACGGGGAGCGAGGCGAGCAGGACGTCGGAGTCACCCGTACGGAACTCGCCCGCCGGGTAGCACATGGGGGCGCTGCCGTCGCAGCAGCCGCCGGACTGATGGAACATCAACGGCCCATGGGCGGCGCGAAGCCGCCGCAGCAGCGCGGCGGCGGCCGGGGTCAGCTCCACCGCGGGGGCCACCTCCACCGCCGGGGCCACCTCCACCGCCGGGGCCACCTCCACCGCCGGGGTCACCTCCACCGCGGGGGTCGGCTCCACCGCCGGGCCCGCCGCGGCCCCGATCCGTACGCGGTGCTCCGTCGGGTCTGTCCTCGTCCGCTGCCGATGCACGCACGCTGATGCTCCCGGGGCCGATGCGGTGTCCGCTCCGCTGCCGGGGCCAGCATGCCCGCGGTTCCTGGTGAACACCACCCCGCCGCCGCACCCACCGCCCCCGGCGGCCCCCACGGTCATCGCACCGGCCGGTCGCCCCAGCCCGCGTTGGTGATCAGGTCGTACCAGTCGGGGAGCGTGCCCTCGGGGAGGTGGTGGCGGAGGAGTTGGCCGGGGAAGCTGAGGGGGCCGGCCTTCGCGGGGTTGGCCAGTGCCTGCTGGACGATCAGGTCGGTCATCGCGAAGGCGAGGTTCTCGCGCGGGAACGCGGCGTGCACGCGGTCGGCGAATCCTTCGGGCAGGAGCTCCTTGTCGCGGCCCAGGGCGTCGGCGGCGATGCCCTCCTGGACCAGGGCGACCTCGGGGCCCTTGCGGGAGGCGATCCCGTCCGAGGTGTGCAGGGCGATCGCGTCCCACACCACCGTGACCGCCTGTTCGGCGGCGCCGTGGTCGCGCAGGAAGCGCGCCGCCAGGTCGGCGCCGTCCACCTCGAACCGCTGGTCGCCGTTGCCCAGCTCGGACAGGCCCAGGTCGTGCAGGACGCAGCCCAGGAAGACCAGCTCGTCGTCGTAGTCCACCCCGGCCTGCGCGCCGCGGCGGTCCGCGAGCGCCCGGGCGAAGAGATAGCTGCGCACGCTGTGCCGGAACACCACCGCCGGCTCCGCCTCCTCGGCGAAGCGCAGCGCCTCGGTCGTCAGTGACGTGCGTGGCAGGTCGAAACCGCTGAAAGCGCTGAGACCGCTGACAAAGGCGAAACGGTCGAAAGAGGCGGCGTCGGTGCCGGTGTCGGTGGGGGCATCAGCCATGGCGAGAACTCCTCGTTGATCAGGTGACATTCCGATCCTGTGACCTCACGCCCACCCCGCCCAGTGGCCACAATGACGACCTGCGCTAAATTCTGGCCATGACTGTGGTGGCTGTTCTCGCGCTCGACGGTGTCCTCCCCTTCGAGCTGTCCATCCCGGGCCAGGTGTTCGGCGCCGCCAACCACGCGATCAACCACGCCGCCAATCACGCGACCGACCACGCCGCCGCTGCCCGCGCCGTCGACGCCCCGCCCTACGAGGTCCGGATCTGCGCTCCCGGCCGGAGCGCCGCCACCTCCGCCTGGCACGGTGCCTTCCGGATGCAGACCCCCTACGACCTCGACGGCCTGGACGGAGCCGCCACCGTCGTCGTCCCCGCCCACACGGGCTTCCTCGCCGAGCCGCCCCGCGCGGTCGTCGACGCCCTGCGGCGCGCCGCGGAGCGCGGGGCGCGGCTGGCCTCGGTGTGCGTCGGCGCCTTCACCCTCGCCGCCACCGGCCTGCTGGACGGCCTGCGGGCCACCACCCACTGGCAGTTCGCCGACGAACTCGCCGGTCGCCACCCTCGTATCGAGGTCGACCCCACCGTGCTGTTCGTCGACCACGACGACAAGCTGATCACCTCGGCCGGTGTGGCCGCCGGCCTCGATCTCTGTCTCCACCTGGTGCGCCGCGACCTCGGCGCGGACGTCGCGGCCGCCACCGCCCGCCGCACCGTCATGCCCCTCCAACGGGACGGCGGCCAGGCCCAGTTCATCGAGCGGCCCCTGCCCCCGGCCGACCCCGCCGCGCTGCAGCCCGTGCTGCGCTGGATGGAAGGCCACCTCCACCAGCCCCTCACCCTCGCCGACATCGCCGGCCACGCCAGGACCAGCGTCCGGACCCTGAACCGCCACTTCCGCGCGCAGACCGGCACCACGCCCCTGCAGTGGCTGCTGCGCGCCCGCATCCACCGCGCCCAGCAACTCCTGGAGACGACGGATCTGTCCATCGCGCACATCGCCGACCACACGGGGTTCGGCTCGGCGACCACCCTGCGCCACCACTTCGCCCGCCACACCGGCACCTCCCCGCACGCCTACCGCACGGCGTTCCGCCAGCGGCACCCCGGCGAGCCGGCCGAGCCGCGGCGCGGTCGGGCCCCCGGTGGACCGGTGGGGTACGAGATCGAGTCCCGCCGCGGTCCATCGAACGATGTAGTACGGGCTCGTTCGGGCGGCCGATGATCAGCCCTTCTCGCCGTTCCTACGATGAAACCGACCTTTGAGCACGCCTGCCGGCAGGCAGCCGGTGCTCGTGGGCAGCCGGACGCATCGCCGAGAAGAGGGGCCCACCGTGAGCCGCGCCGTCAAGAACCTGGCCGAAGGGGCCGTGACCTTCCTCGTGGGGCTGGCCCTGAAGCTGTACACCCAGGACGTCGAGATCCCGATCTTCACGCTGCCCAAGGTCGGGGTGGTGATGATGTGCGTCGGTGGCTTCCTGGTGATCGTCGGCCTGTACGAGATGGCGCGAAGGGCCCGCGCGCAGAGCTGATCGACGCGGATCGGTGCGCACCAAACGGGGCAAAACGGGTCTCTCATATCACGCACTGCGCCCCATTCCGGACGCCTCGCCGAACCGGAGCCCGACCCCCGGCCCAACCCCGGCCGGACCCCGGCCCGAACCCGAACCGGGGCCGGCGCCCCGCCGGGGCCGCCCCGCCTGGTTGATCAAAACCGCTGGGGTTAGCATATGAGCGCCGCCTAGCTCGAAAGATAAACTTGTGACTGTCAACGAGGACTCGTTCACCAGCTGGAAGAACCGCGAGGAGATCGCGGAGTCGATGATCCCGACGATCGGGAAGCTGCACCGGGAGCGGGACGTCACCGTCCTGCTCCACAGCCGCTCCCTGGTGAACAAGTCGGTGGTCAGCATCCTGAAGACCCACCGATTCGCCCGGCAGATCGCCGGTGAGGAGCTCTCGGTCACCGAGACGCTGCCCTTCCTGCAGGCTCTCACCACCCTCGATCTCGGCCCGTCCCAGATCGACATCGGCATGCTCGCCGCGACGTACAAGGCCGACGACCGCGGTCTGTCCGTGGCCGAGTTCACCGCCGAGGCCGTCGCCGGCGCCACGGGCGCCAACAAGATCGAGCGCCGTGAGCCGCGCGACGTCGTCCTCTACGGCTTCGGCCGCATCGGCCGCCTCGTCGCCCGCCTGCTCATCGAGAAGGCCGGCTCGGGCAACGGCCTGCGGCTGCGCGCCATCGTCGTCCGCCGGGGCGGCGAGCAGGACATCGTCAAGCGGGCCTCGCTGCTGCGCCGCGACTCCATCCACGGCCAGTTCCAGGGCACGATCACCGTCGACGAGGCGACCGGCACGATCGTCGCCAACGGCAACGAGATCAAGGTGATCTACGCCAACGACCCGTCCGAGGTCGACTACACGGCGTACGGCATCAAGGACGCCATCCTCATCGACAACACCGGCAAGTGGCGCGACCGCGCCGGTCTGTCGAAGCACCTGCGCCCCGGCATCGACAAGGTCGTGCTGACCGCGCCGGGCAAGGGCGACGTCCCCAACATCGTGCACGGGGTCAACCACGAGACGATCAAGCCGGACGAGCAGATCCTGTCCTGCGCGTCCTGCACCACCAACGCGATCGTCCCGCCGCTGAAGGCGATGGCGGACGAGTACGGCGTCCTCCGCGGCCACGTGGAGACCGTCCACTCGTTCACCAACGACCAGAACCTGCTGGACAACTACCACAAGGCCGACCGCCGCGGCCGTTCGGCGCCGCTGAACATGGTCATCACCGAGACCGGCGCCGCCTCCGCCGTCGCCAAGGCGCTGCCCGACCTCAAGGCCCCGATCACCGGCAGCTCGATCCGCGTCCCGGTGCCGGACGTCTCGATCGCGATCCTCAGCCTGCGGCTCGGGCGCGAGACGACCCGCGAGGAGGTCCTCGACTACCTCCGCAATGTGTCGCTCACCTCGCCGCTCAAGCGTCAGATCGACTTCACCAGCGCCCCCGACGCGGTGTCGAGCGACTTCATCGGCTCGCGCCACGCCTCGATCGTCGACGCCGGCGCCACCAAGGTCGACGGCGACAACGCGATCCTCTACCTCTGGTACGACAACGAGTTCGGCTACTCGTGCCAGGTCATCCGCGTCGTCCAGCACGTCTCCGGGGTGGAGTACCCGACCTACCCGGCCCCGGTGGTCTGACCCTCCGAGCGACACGCCGTCCGGTCCGGTGCCCCCACGCGCGGGCACCGGGCCGGACGGCTTTCGCCGGGCCACCTCGCCGGGCCACCTCGCCGGGCCGCCCCTCCGGACCGTCCCGCCGTGCGCGCCCGCACGCTCGATCCACCCACGTATCCGCTGTGCTACCGTGCCGTCGCGACCATATGATCGACAACCCGGGCTGTCGCTCGGCCGCGTGAAGGACTCTCCGGTGCCGCGGGAACGCCCTCTGTGCGATCTCCGTCCGGCCAGCCAGAATTGTGCCAACGAGCGACGGTGGACGGTAACGGGGCGCCGACCCCGCGGGCCGGCCCATGCCTCCGACCCCCGCACCTCGACCGAACTCGTCCGCCCGAGGCACGTATTCGGGCCATGGTCGCCAGTCCTCCGAATCGCCATCACCCTGGAGGAAACAGACATGAACGACGAGACCGCGGAGCCCCTCTCCTGCCCGCTTCCCGGGTCCTTCCGATTCGAGCCCTCGCCCCTGTGGGAAGAGTTGCAACGGACCAGCCCGGTCGTGCGGGTGCGCACCGTCTCCGGTCATGACGCCTGGCTCGCGACCCGGTACGACGACGTCCGCACCGTGTTGAGCGACAAGCGGTTCTCGCGTGCCCGGCTGCTCGAACAGGGCGCGCCGCGAGCGGGCGTCACCAAGCCGCGCCCCGGCTCCCTGGCCACCATGGACGCGCCCGAACACACTCGGCTGCGCAGGCTGGTGACGACCGGGTTCGGCCACCGGTACATCGAGAGCAAGCGGCCCTGGATACGGGGCCTGGCCGTGGAACTGGCCGAGGGGCTCGCCGCGGCCGGCAGCCCGGCCGACGTACGGCGGCACTTCTCCCACCTCCTCCCCATCCGGGTCATCTGCGAGATCCTCGGCGTGCCCTACGAGGACCGGGACGACTTCGCCGCGTGGTCCTCCAGCGTCTACACGCTCTCCCCCGAGCAGGCCGACACGGTCGACGAGTCCTACGACCGACTGGAGGCGTACATCGCCCGACTCGTCGCGGCCAAGCGCTCCGTGCCGCGTACCGGGCGGGAACCCGAGGACCTCCTCGAACGGCTGGTCGCCCTCAGCGATGAGCACGGCCATCTGAGCGACGAGGAACTGGTCGCGTTCGGCATCAATCTGCTCATCGCCGGCTTCGAGACGACCGCGAACCAGTTGGGCACCTTCGTCGTGTCGCTGCTCCGCGAACCGGGGGAGTGGTCCCGACTGGTGGCGGACCCGGAGCTCATTCCGGGGGCCGTGGAGGAACTCCTGCGGCTGCACCGCCTCTCGGAGACGGGACAGATGCGCGTGGCCACCGAGGACGTCGAGCTCTCGGGGGTGCGCGTGCGGGCCGGCGAGGGGGTCATCGCGGCGATCGGCGTGGCCAACCGCGACCCCCGTGTCTTCGACCGCCCGGACGAGATGGACCTTCGGCGCTCGCCCAACCCGCACATGGCCTTCGGCCACGGCCCGCACTTCTGCCTCGGGGCCCATCTGGCCCGTATCGAGCTGCAGGAGGCGCTCGGGGCCCTGACGCGGGCGTTCCCCGAGATGCGACTCGCCGTGCCGGCGGAGGACCTCGTCTGGCGGCGGGCGCTCATCAGCGGTCTGGAGGAGATTCCGGTGCTGTGCGGGCAGCGGGGAGAGCGGGGGGAAGGAACGACGTGAGTTCCGAGGATCACGGTCAGGGTTACGAGGCGGTGCTGCCGCTGTCGCACAGCCAGTTCTCCTATCTGTGGCTGTACAGCAATGACATGGCGCCCGTGCGCCGCCCGCTGTCCTACATCGCCTGCACGGTGAGCATCCCCCGGGCCTGCGGTCCGGACGGCGTGGCGGCGGCGTTCGAGGTCCTGATGCGCCGGCACCAGGGGCTCCGAAGCCGCATCGGCTGGACCGCCGACTGGGACCCCGTGCAGTACGTCCACCCCGAACCGCCCCTGCCGCTGGTCGTGGAGGATGTCCTCCACGACGCCGACCGGCTCCCCGAGGTGCTGGAGAGGATCTGCTCCGCGCCCCCCACCATGCTGGCCGCGCCGTCCTTCCGGGTCCATGTGATCCCGGACGCGGAGGGGCCGGCGTACGCCTGCCTCATCGTCAACCACCTCTTCATCGACCGTACGACGGCCATGCAGCTGACCGAGGAGATCGACCGCGTCCTGGCGAACGTGGCCGAAGGGCGGGACCCCGAACACGGGCTCGTACCGGCGGGCACCCTCCAGGACCGCGTCCGTCACGAGCGGTCCGAGCGCGGGGCGAAGCGGGCGGAGGCCGCCCGGCGCTACTGGCGGGAGCTGTTCGACGCCGTACCGGACTGTTCCTTCCCCTTCCACCACCGGTTCTCGGTCGAGACCGCCCGGCAGGGGCACACCCGGATCGCCAAGTTCCGTTCCGCCGCGCTGGCCGCCGCGCTGCGGTGGACGGCCGAGACGAGCGCGGTCTCTCCCTGCACCACGCTCATGGCGGCGGCGACCGTTCTGCTGGCGGACTACTGCGACAGCGCCCTCACCTGGTCGATGCCGGTGGCCCAGGGCTCCCCGGCCCCGGGGAAGCTGCTGCTGGAGTGCAGGCTGCAGAAGGGGTACGCGCTGCTGGACCCCCGGGGGGAGACGGAGTTCTCCGCGAGCCTGCCGGCCGCGGCGCACAGCGTCCTCAGGGGCCAGCGGCACGCTCAGTACTCCTTCGCCCACCATCTGACCGATCTGCGGTCGGCCGCCATCGCCCGCGGCGCCGGCAAGCACGTCGAGGTGAACATCAACTGCATGATCGGGGGCGTGCGCGACGCGATCCGCGTCACCGCGCCCGAGCGGATCGGGGAACTGCGCTCCGCCTCCCGGCTGTCCGCCGAGACCGTCGAGGGCAGCCTGCCGCACCTCGGGTTCATCGTGCGCCTGGACGCCGTGCGCCAGGAGGTGCACGTCGAGCTCTGGCACACCCACGACCTGCTGCCGGAGCCGGACGCGGACCGGCTGTTGTACGGGATCGAGGACATCATCGTGGCCTTCGCGGCCGACGGGGAGGTCGATCTGCGCCGGGTGCGCGCGCGGAACCGGGACGCCGGCTGGCCGAGGCGGCCGGAGTGGCGTGCGCTCGCGGACGGCCGGCACCTCGACGAGCGGGCCATGGAGACGGTCGCGCTGGCCGTCCCCGGGGTGCGCTCGGCGAGCCTGGACATCGCAGGCGCGGGCGTCACGGACGCCGCGGAGGCCACAGAGGCCGCGGGCGTCACGGGCGCTACGGGCGTCACGGTGACGGTCGACGTGGAGCCCTCCTCCGGCGTGGACGCCGACGCCCTCCTCGACCACTACCACCTCGCGCTGTCCCACCCCGGTGTCCTCCTGCCGTCCCGGATCGTCGTCCGGCACACCCGGCCCATGGAAGGGGCCGGAGCGGCGGAGAGCGAGGACACGGCAGTGCGCCACGCGGGAGCCCGAGCGGCCCTGGAGAAGGCCATGGCCCGGGTGAACCAGTGGACCGAGGTCGACCCCCGGGCCGGCTACCTGGAACAGGGCGGCAGGGTCGAGCGGCTGCCGGCCCTCCGGTATCTGCTCGCCACGGACGGCTGGGCCGGTCTGTCCTACGAGGCCCTGATGAGCGGCGCCTCGGTGCGCACGCTGGCGCGGCGGCTGACCAGGGCCGTGCCCGCCCCCGTACCGGGAAGCGACGACACCGACGCCGGTGTCGCCGTGCACTGGTAGCCGGCCGCCATCCGTCCGTTCCCGTCCCGCAGCCCGCCGAGAGGTACCCACTCCATGGCAGACACCACCGCCCCCGCGTCCCCGCACGACCACCCCGCCCCCGAACTCCCCCAACTCCCAGGACTCCCCGCACTCTCCGAGATCTCCGCGGAGTCCTGGCGCGAGGCCAACCGCCGGCTGCTCGCCAAGGCCCTCGCGGAGTTCGCCTTCGAGCGGCTGGTCGAGCCCACGGAACTGGGGGACGGCCGCTACCGCCTCGACCTGGACAGCGGGGTCTGCTATGTCTTCGCCGCCGAGCGCGGGGCGTTCGACGGCTGGCGGGTCGACAAGGACGCGATCACGCGTGGCGCGACGGGCCTGCTCGGCGACGAGACCGCCACCCCGGCCTGGGACGCGCAACAGTTCCTCGTCGACTGCGCGGACACGATCGGCACGGACGCGCCGACCCTCGGCATCTATCTCACAGAGCTGTCCGCCACCCTCACCGTCGACGCGGCGCGCATCGAACACGGTGGGGCGACGGCGGCAGAACTGCGCGAGCTCGACCACGCCGAGCTGGAATGCCATATGACGGGCCACCCCACGCAGGTCGCCAACAAGGGCCGGGTCGGCTTCTCCGCCACCGATGTCCGCGCCTACGCCCCCGAGGCGCGGCAGCGGGTGAAACTCCAGTGGATCGCCGTGCTCCGGGGCCTGGCCGAGTTCCGCGGAACCCCCCGGCTCAGCGAAGCCGCCGTGCTCGACCACGAGTTGGCGCCGGCGACCAGGGCGGCCTTCCGCGCCGTCATCGAGGGCAGGGGCGCCGACCCGGACGCGTACGTCTGGATGCCCGTGCACCCGTGGCAGTGGGACCGCGCCGTCCAGGTCCTGTACGCGGGCGAGGTCGCGCAGAACCGGATCATCCCCCTGGGGGAGTCGGCGGACGACTACCTGCCCCAGCAGTCCGTGCGCACCATGGCGAACCTCTCGGTGCGCGAGCGGTACGACGTCAAGCTCCCCCTGAGAATCGTGAACACCCTGGTCTGGCGGGGGATACCGCCGCACTGCGCCCAGGGCGCGCCCGTCACCACCCAGTGGCTGGCCGGCCTGCTCGGCAAGGACCCCGTACTCCGTGACGAGCTGCGCACCGTCCTTCTCGGCGAGGTCGCCTCCGTCACCGTCCGCCACCCCTATCTGGCGGGCGTCCCGGAGACGCCGTACCAGCACCTGGAGGTGCTCGGGTGCATCTGGCGCGAGTCGGTGTCGTCGCGCAAGGACGAGAACGAGCGGGTGCGCACCTTCGCCTCCCTCCTCCACGTCGACGAACACGGCACGCCCTTCGTGGCCGAGCTCGTCCGCGCCTCGGGCCTGCCGGCCCAGGACTGGTTGCGGCGCCTGTTCGAGACGGTGCTCCACCCGGTGCTGCACGTGATGTACACCTACGGCATCAGTTTCAACCCGCACGGTCAGAACGCCCTGATCGGTTACGACGAAAGCGATGTGCCCCGCCGGCTGTTCCTGAAGGATTTCGTGGACGACGTATCGGTGTCGCACACCCGGATCGCCGAGCGCGGACCGGAGCCGGACAGCTATGACCACGTCCTGCCCCGCAAGACATCGACGGTCATTCGCCAGCATGTCGTGGACGCGTTGCTCCTCGGCCACTTCCGCTATCTGGCGCCGCTGGCCGCCGACCACATGGGAGTTCCGGAGCCCCTGTTCTGGCGGCTGGTGCGGGATGCGGTGGTCGCGTACCACAAGCGCCACCCCGAGAAGGAGGACCGTTTCGCGGAATTCGACATGCTGGCCGCGGAATTCCCGCGCTTTCCCCAGAACACGGACCGCCTGGTCGTCACGCGCTACGTCGACCGGGCGTACCGCCACGCGCTGCGCCCCAATGGAACGGTCCCCAACCCGCTGGCCTGACACGGGCTGCGGGGCCTCCTCCGATGTCACCGGCCGCAGGGAGGCCCATCGCACCGCGTCGACCTGCGCGGATGCCGTGGAAGAGTGCCCGGCGCGGGAAGTTGATCTATCGTGGGGCACTCGCAACCGACGCCAGAAGGAGGCCGCATGGAACAGCAGGGCAGTGTGATCGACTCCATGGTGGAGAACAACAAGCAGAGGGTCGACATGACGAGTGGTGAGGTGATTAAGTCGGCGCAGGTGGTTTGGCGGCCGACGCTTCCCGCTCACGATCACAGCGTGGCCGGCGCGCGTTTCCACTGGGAGTAGTCGAAACAACCGGCGCGGCGGGACGGCCAGGCATGGGAACTGGCCGTCCCGCCGTGCTGTCGCTTCACGCAATCACGTCCTGGAGAAATGGTGACGTCGCCCCGTTTGGTGCTCCCGCAGCTCGAAGTGCACAAGCTGCGGGACACGGAGTCCCTGGTCCGCACGCGCAATGGCGAGATGTTCGAGGTGAGTCTCGACCCGGAGCGCCTCGCCTCCGCATTGGCGCTGTGCGACGGTTCCCGGACCGTGGACGAGGTCATGTCGGCGACCGATATGCCGCCCGAATTCCGTTCCGTGGTCGAGGTGTTGAGCCGAGCGGGCGAAGCCTCGCGCGAGGACCCGGCCGCCACTGGGTCGGTCGTCGTCGCGGGTGCGGGTGAGGTGCTGGCGCTGTGGCGGGAGCGAGGAGTCATCACCGCGACGGCGCACGGCAGTCCCACGTGGCTGGACGGCGAGACGCGGCCCGAGACGGTTGCCGAACTGGGCCTGGGGACCGTACTGGTGACGGTCCATCGGCACCGGGACGTGGAGCTGCTGCGGACGCTGGACGACGCGGTGGCCGGGGCGGCCGGGATCACCTGGCTCCCCGTGGTGCTCGACGGGACCACCGTGTGGCTGGGCCCCGCGGTGCGGCCGGGGGCGACCCCGGTCTACCGGGACGTGCTCGACCGGCGCGTGGCCGCCGCGATCGACGCCGATGTCACCCGGGCCCTGTGGACTCAGCCGCTGCTGGGCGAGCTGGTCCCCGGCGAGGCGGACCTCATGTGGCTGGGCGCGGCGGTTTCCCGGACCGTCTCCCAGATCCGTTCCGGGGCCGCGTCCCCGGTGTTCGGCAACGAGGTGGAGGTCGACCTCGCCGCCTCCGTCCTGCGGCCCCACCCGGTGCTGCCGATGCCGTACCGCGAGGACGCGCCGTACCGCAACGACGTCGTACGGGGGCCCGCGCGGCTGGTCGACCCGGTGACCGGGCTGGTCGCCGAACTCGGCCAGGTGCCACTGCTGCCGGAGATGCCCGACTCCTTGACCACCGTGGTGGCGCGCGTGAGCGATGTCCGCAGGCTGGGCGTCGAGTGGGGCGTGAACACGATCGCCGGTTGCAGCGTCCTCTCGGGGGACCGCGCCCAGGTGGAGGCGGCGTCCGTGGCCGAGTCCGTCGAGCGGTACTCCGGCAACTGGCTGCGGCTCGACCGCACCGTGACGGCCACCTACGAGGAGATGACGCGGCGCCCCGAAAGGGTCCTGGACCCCGAGTCGGTGGTGCTCTACTCCGAGGAGCAGTACGCCACACCCGGCTTCCCCTTCGTCCCGTTCCGCCCCGACCTCGCCGTCCGCTGGGTGCTGGGCCGGTCGGTCACGCGCGGCGACGACGTGTGGGTGCCCGCGGGCATGGCGTGGGGGAACTACAACCTGGGGCCGACGGAAGCCGAGCCGCCGCTGCACCCCACCCTCTACGCGGGGCTGGCCGCGGGGGTCTCCATGGAGGAGGCGATCCGCGGCGGGCTCGAAGAAGTACTCGAACGGCACGCGGCCATGGCGTGGTGGGCCCACCAGAGCAAACTGCCGAGGATCAAGCCCACCCCGCGGCTGAAGTCCGCGTGGCGCGACGTCTCGGGAGGCGACAGCCGGCTGACCGGCTGGCTGCTGCACGTGGAGAACCGTTTCGGCCTCCCCGTGATCGCCGGAGTGGTCGACGACCCCGAGCGCCAACTGACCACCGTCGGCTTCGCGCTGCGCGAGGACGCCGAGCTCTGCGCGCTGAAGGCGTGGGGCGAGGCGCTGTCGAACATGCTGTGGGCCGTGGACCTGCTGCAGGAGGACGGCGCGTACTGGACGGAGCTGCACGCGGCGTTCGACGTCCGGCGGCGCGACGGCAAGCTCGGTTACCTCAAGCCCTGGCGCGCGGACCGCCGTTACCTCGACTCCTTCCGCGGCGACTTCCGGGACGTCGGCGACCTGGAGTCGCAGTTGCAGCTCTGCTGCGACCCCCGTGCCAGGGAGCGGACCGCCGCCGTCCTGCGGGGCCACGGCGAACGCGGGATCGAGGGTCTGTCCGACCTGCCCGACCGCACGCTGGCGAGCTATCGCCGGCTGGTCGAGGGCCAGGGGCTCGAAATCCTCGCGGTGGACCTCACCACCCCCGACGTCCGGCACAGCGACCTGAGCGTCGTCCGCGTCCTGGTGCCGGGCCTGGTCAACAATTACGCGGCGGCGTTCCCGCTGTGGGGCAAGGGCGTGATCGCAGGAGAAGCGGCGCGGCTCGGATGGCGGGACACCGTCGCCGAGGAACACGAGCTGAACACCTTCCCCATGCCGCACGCCTAGGCCGGCGACCCGTGACAACGCATCCCGACCCCCCGGGGCACGCCCCCCGTCGTACGACGTCCGTGGTGGCCCAGGCGCCGCTCACCCAGCGTCAGTTCCGCTTCTGGCTGGAGTACCTGAACACGCCGTTGTCACGGCGTTCCTTCATGCACCTCGTCCAGTTCGTCGCCGTCCCGGACGGCATGTCGTACGCCGAGGTGGGCGCCGCCGTGGAGCACGTCGTCTCCCGGCACGACACGCTGCGCACCCGGTTCGTGGTGGCGGAGGACGGCCGGTACCTGCAGTTGATCGACGGGGCCGGCCCGCCGCCCCTCCACCGGGCCGAGGTCGACCGGGTGGCCGAGGAGCAGAACGACCTCGTGGGCGCGGCCGCGGAACTGGTCCACAGGCCGGTGGACCTGTCCGCCGAATGGCCCGTACGCGTCATCGCGCTCACGGTCTCCGGCCGGCTCCGCCAGCTGTGCCTGGTGGTGCACCATGTCGCGATCGACCGGGAAGGTCTCGCCCGGCTGACAGCGGAGTTGACGACGGCGCTGACCGCTCCGGTGACGCTCCCCGGGGTTCTCGGCGGCCCGGCGCTCCCCGGGGCCCTCGGGGGCCCCGGGGGCCCCGGGGAAGGGCTTCGGCCCGACCCCGGGGACCGGGCCGAGCGCCGTGGCGCCATGGCCCTGCGGCACTGGCGCGCCACCCTGCCGCGGATGCCCGGTGTCGTGCTGCCGTACGAGCGAGAGGAGGGGCAGGATCTGCAGCGGCTCGGCTGGATCGAGTCCTCGGCCCTGGCCACCGCCCTTCCCGTGCTGCGCCAGCGGCTCGGGCTGTCCCTGCCCAGCCTGCTGCTGGCGGCGTTCAACCTCGCGCTGACCTCATGGAGCGGCCTGCGCCGCTGGCGCTGGGAGACCATCGTCAACAACCGCCCCCGGGGCCTGGACCCCGGGACGCTGGGGTGTTTCATGGACTTCACCCTGGTGCAGTCCTGGAGCCGGGAGGGGCAGTCGTTCGCCGACTACGCGGCGACCGTCTCCCGCGACATGCTGCTCGGCGTTCGGCACAGCGTCTGCGACGCGGACCGGCTGCTGGAGGTCGAACTGCTGAGCGCTGTCGAACGGGGGACGAACCTCGACGCTCCGCTGATCTACAACTTCAAGGACATCGCCGGCGACCCCCGCGGCGCCGTGCCGCGGTCCCTCCCGGCGGGCGACTCCTTCGCCCCCGCCGAGGTGCGGTGGACCGAGCGCCACGATCCGGCACTGCTGTTCGCGCGGGTGCACGGGCTCGGTGACGTCGCCACGGTGTCGCTCGCCGCGCGGGCGAGCCTGATGTCGGCCGAGGACCACCGCCGGGTGTTGGGGGCCGTGGAGCGGATCGTCCGGTCCGCGGCGGCCGACCCCGACGTGCCCCTCGACCGGCTGTGCGCGCGCGTCGCCGCCCCCGAGTGGCCCAGAAAGCCGCACTGGACCCGGCTGAGCGACGACCGCTGGGCCGATGTGCCGGCCATCGAGGAATTCCTGGCCCGGCGTCTCGGAAAGGGCACGGTGACGTGCGCGGTCGACGACCGGTCCCTGGAGCTCACGGCATACGCGGCCACGGATTCCCCGGCGTCCTGCCTGGCCGGCCTGGGCCGGGCCGTGCGGGACATGTTGCGGCACCCGGGTTTGCAGGTTCCCGACCGCTTCGTCCTGCGGCGGCCGAATGGCGATGAGGCCGTGTACCGGCGCCACGAGGTGTTCTCGCACACGTCCGCCGAGTCCGCTCTCGTCGGAAGTGAGGCGGAACGGGCCCTTCGCGATGTGCTCGCGCACGTCTGCGGCCATATCGACCTCGATTTCGACCGGAGCTATGTCGAACAGGGCGGACGCGCCGAGGACCTCATTCGCGTGCATTTCGCCCTGGCGGCCCGGGGCTGGACCGGCGCCCCCGCCAAGGCCGTGCTCGGCCCCTCCTCGCTGCGCGAGATAGCCGGGCTCCTGCGCGGCTCGACCGCCGTGCCGACCGGCTGAAGATCGTCGTCCGCGCTCCGCCGCGCCGCCGGGCCGGAATTCCCCCGGTTCCGTATCACCGTTTCGGCGCGGCGGTCGCGTCCTTTGCCACCTGGCGATTGTGTGATCGATAAGGCGTAGCCGCTCTCCTTCCGAATTCACATAGGGGTGTCACTGCCCTAGCCAGCCCGTCCCCATGTCAAGTAGAACGGTGTGTGCCCACGGCTGGGTGCCCGTTAATTCGGGCATATTCGGGCTACGTCACAACGGGGGACACGGCATGGCCGAAGGGCGGGGAGAGTTTTCCGCCGGACTTCGTATGGCAGTGATCGGTTTCGGTTGCCGGTTATCCGGAGTCTTACGCTCAGTCATTGATTCGCAAACAATGGACGACTTTTCGGTCGACGGAGAACGGTCGGCCGATGACGGGGGCGACGATTTCGCCCCATCTCTCTTCGGCCTCTCGCACCGGGAGGCATCGAGTGTCGCGCCGCGGCGGCGAGCACTGATGATGGCCGCCTGGGAGGCCCTGGAACACGCCGGCCTTCCGCCGCGGCGCGTCGAACGCGACCGGCCGGTGCTCTTCCTCGGGGCGGAGAACTGCGGGACGGAGAACTTTGGGGCGGGGGACGGGGCGGAAAGCTCCGGAACGGAGGGCCGCGGGGCCCGCCCTCCCGACGAGCGGCTGCCGCTCGGGGCCCATGTCGCGCCGGTCACCATCTGCCCGTCCTCCCTGGCGGCGGTGCGCACGGCCGGCGAGAGCCTCCAGCGGGGCGAGTGCCGAACGGCGCTGGCCGCCGTGACCGTTCCGGAGACCGACGGCGACCGGGCCCCCGGATGCGTGGTGATCGTGCTCCGGGCGCTGGCGGACGCGCACCGGGACGGCGACCGGGTGCTGGCGGTCGTCGACAGCTGCTCACAGGGGCCCCGCCACGGCGCGTCCGACCCCACGGGACCGGACACCGGCCTCGCCGAACTGCTCCACGCGGTGCTCGCCCTCCGCCACCAGGAACGGGAGACGGTGCTGACGCACGCGGACGGCCGTCTGCTCGTCGGGCCCGCCCCCGCGTCCGACACCCACGCGCCCGCCGGGCCCGGCCCCGTACCGCCCTCGGCGCCACCCTCGCCGGAGGCGCCGTCCCGGCCGTCCCCGCCGTCCCCTGCCGAGGCCGCGGCTCTCCTCGTCTTCCCGCTGTCGAACACGTCGCCCGCGGGACTGCGGGCCGACGCGCGGCGGCTCGCCGATCTGGTGGCGTCGCCCCGCGCCCCGCGCCTCGCGGACACCGCGTGGACGCTGGCGCGGCACAGGGCGCACCTCGCCGAGCGGGCCGTGGTCGTGGCCGGCGACCGCGCCGAACTGGAAGCCGGACTGCGGGCCGTCGCCGCGGGCAAGCCGGCCCCAGGAGTGGCCACGGGCCGCCCCCTGGGCGCCGGGCACCCCGGGGTCGTCTGGGTGTTCTCCGGCGACGGCTCCCAGTGGACCGGCATGGGCAGGGAGTCGCTGGTCCGCGAGCCCGCCTTCGCCGCCTTCCTGGACGAGGTCGACCCCGTCTTCCGTGCCGAGGGCGGCTATTCGCCACGGGAGTTGCTGACGGCGACGGACGTGGGGGCCGTCCCGTGCGGCCGGCTCCAGGGCATCTGCTTCGCCATGCAGGCCGCCCTGGCCCGGGTGTGGCGCGACCGCGGCCTCGAACCCGCCGCCGTCATTGGCCACTCCGGCGGTGAGATCGCCGCCGCCGTCGCGGCGGGCGCCCTGTCGCCCGCCGACGGCGCCCTGCTGGTCTGCCGCCGCTCCGCGCTGCTGCCGCGCGTCGCGGGAGCCGGCGCCATGGCGCTGGTCGACCTGCCCCCGGCGGAGGTCGACACCGCGCTGAAGGGCCGGTCCGACGTCGTCGTGGGCATCAGGGCCTCGGCCGTCACCACCGTGGTCTCGGGTGACGCCGACGCCGTCGAGCGGCTCGCGCGCGAGTGGACGGAGCAGGGCCGCTTCGTACGGCCGGTGGCCACGGACCTCGCCCCGCACAGCCCGCACATGGACCCGCTGCTCGACGAGGTCCGGGCGGCCCTGGCGGTGCTCGAACCGCGTGCGCCCCGGACACCGCTGTACTCGACCTCGCTCGCCGACCCGCGCGCCCGTGCCCCCTTCGACGCCCACTACTGGGCCGGGAACCTGCGCAACACCGTCCGCTTCGACGCCGCCGTCGCGGCCGCCGCCGAGGACGGGCACCGCGTGTTCCTGGAGATCTCCGGCCATCCGCTGGTGACGCAGTCGGTGCGCGAGACGCTGACCGCGCACGGCGTCGGGGACGCCGTGGTGCTCCCCACCCTGCTGCGCCACCGGCCCGAACAGCGGACCCTGCTGACCCAGCTCGGGGCCCTGCACTGCCACGGCGTCCGCGTCGACCTGACCGCGCGGGACCCCGGGGGCCGACTCGTCGACCTGCCCGCCCGCGCCTGGCGGCGCCCGGTGGCCGGCGAGCCGGCCGAGGAGCGGGCCGGAGATTCGTACGAGGAGCCGGCCGGCGATCCGGCCGGCGGGCGGCCGCCGGGGCACGGGACCGGGAAGCAGACCGACTGGCGGCGCCTGGACCCCGACGAGCTGACCCGGGCACTGACGGCCCTGGTACGCGACGTGGTGACGGAGCAGCTCGCCCTCGGCGCCGCCGAGGTGGACCCCCGGCGTCCGCTGGCCGAGTACGGCATGGAGTCCCTCCAGTCGCTGGCGATCAAGCGGCGGCTCTCGGATCACCTCGGCCTCCCCCTCCCCGCCACGCTGCTGTGGAACCACCCGACGGTCGCCGAGGTGGCCGCCGCGCTCACCACGCGCCTGGGCCGGGGCGCGGCACCCCGGGCACCGCGGCCCGCCGAAGGGACGCTCGTCCCCGCCGGCCCACCGGACCCGCCGGGGCCAAAGGCCCCCTCGGGCTCATCCGCCTCGCCGGTCTCGCCCGCCTCGCCCGCCCTGTCCGGTTTCGAGCTGCTCCTGCGTGACGTGGAGAGCGACGGAGACGCCCTGTGAGCATCAGTCAACGGCTGTCCGACCTCTCGGCGCGGCAGCGCGACACGCTCGCCGAACGGCTCGGCGCGGCGGCCCGGACCGTGGTGGCCGAACCGATCGCGGTGATCGGCATGGGCTGCCGGCTGCCCGGCGGGGTCGACTCCCCGGACGAGCTGTGGCAGTTGCTGGTCGACGGGCGCGATGTGGTGGGGCCGGCGCCCGCGGACCGCCGCGGCCCGGCGGGCGACGCGGACGGCCCCGACGCGCTCGACGGACTGGACGCGCAGGTGCGCCAACGCCTGCGCCGGGGCGGCTTCCTCCCCGACGTGGCCGGTTTCGACGCGGAGTTCTTCGGCATCGCGCCCCGGGAGGCCGAGGCGATGGACCCCCAGCAGCGGCTGCTGCTGGAGGTGGCCTGGGAGACGCTGGAGCACGCGGGTGCGGTTCCCGCGCGGCTGGCCGGCGGCCGCACCGGGGTCTTCGTGGGCGCCTACTACAACGAGTACCTCCAGCGCGGCCTGGCCGACCCCCGGACGCTGGACGCGTACACCCTGACCGGCGGCCTGCACAGCGTCCTGGCCGGCCGGCTGTCGTACGTGCTCGACCTGCGCGGCCCGTGCCTGGCCCTGGACAGCGCGTGCTCCTCCTCGCTGACCGCCGTGCACCTCGCCTGCCAGAGCCTGCGGCTGCGGGAGAGCGACACGGCGCTGGCCGGCGGGGTCAACCTCATCCTCGACGTCGGCGTCAGCAGGTCGCTGGAGGAGTACGGGCTGCTGGCGCCGGGCGGCCGGTGCCGCACCTTCGACGCCGGCGCCGACGGGATCGTCCGCACCGAGGGATGCGGACTGGTCCTGCTCAAGCGCCTGTCCGACGCCCTGCGCGACGAGGACCGGGTGCTGGCGGTCATCCGCGGCAGCGCGGTCAACCAGGACGGCCGCTCCAACGGCCTGACCGCGCCCTCGGGGGCGGCGCAGCGCGATCTGCTGCGGGACGCGATCGACCGGGCGGGGGTCGACCCGGCCCGGGTCGGCCTGATCGAGGCGCACGGCACCGGCACCGCGCTCGGCGACCCCATCGAGGTGGAGGCGCTGGCCGAGGTGTACGGGCCCGGGCGGTCGGGCCGCTGCGCGCTCGGCGCGGTCAAGACCAACCTCGGCCACGCGGAGGCGGTCTCCGGCGTCATCGGTCTGATCAAGACGGTGCTGGCCGTCGACCGGGGCGCCGTGCCGCGCAACCTCCACTTCACCCGGCTCAACCCCGAGATCTCGCTCGACGGCACACGCTTGTTCGTGCCGACCGAGCACACCGCGTGGCCGGTGGAGGGCTCACCGCGGCTGGCGGCCGTGTCGGCCTTCGGCATGGGCGGCACCAACGCGCACGTGCTGGTGGAGCAGGCGCCCGAGCGGACGCGTACGACCGCGGCCGGGACGCGTACGGCAGCGGCCGGGGCCCGTGCGACCGTGGCCGGGCAGGTGCCCGAGGGGGCCCGTACGGCGTCGGCCACGGTGGGCGGCCCGCGCCTCTTCCCGCTGTCCGGGGTCACCGAAGCGGGGCTGCGGGCCGGCGCCCGGCGGCTGACCGCGTGGCTCACCGGGCCCGGCGCGGACACGCCCCTGGCCGACGTCGGCCACACGCTGGCCCTGCGCCGAACCCACCACCCCGCGCGGCTGACCGTGGTGGCCGGGGACCGGGAGACCCTGGTGGACCGGCTGCGCCGCTTCCAGGAGGGCGAGATCGCGGCCGGCAACAGCGAGGGAACGGTCACCCGCGCCGCGGACCGGGGCGTGGTGTGGGTGTTTCCCGGCCATGGCTCCCAGTGGACCGGCATGGGCGGTGAACTGCTGGAGGGCGAGCCCGCGTTCGCCGAGGTGATCGACGAACTGGAGCCGGTGCACTCGGCGGAGACCGGGGTCTCCCTGCGGGCGGCGCTGCGGGAGGACCTGCGGACGGCGCCGGCCGACCGGGTCCAGCCTCTGATCTTCGCCGTCCAGGTCGGCCTGGCCGAGGTCTGGCGGGCCCACGGCGTCCGCCCCGCCGCCGTGATCGGGCACTCCATGGGCGAGATCGCCGCCGCGGTGGTCGCCGGGGCGCTCCGCTGCACCGACGGGGCCCGCCTCGTCTGCCGCAGGTCGCGACTGCTGCGGGCGGTGACGGGCGCGGGCGCGATGGCCGCGGTGGAGCTCTCCGCCGCCGGGACCGAACGGCTGCTGGCCGGCCGGGAGGGGCTGTCCGTCGCGATCCTCGCCGCCCCTCGCTCGACCGTGGTCTCCGGGCCGCCGGACGCCGTGGACGCGCTGGTGGCCGAGGCGACGGCGGCGGGGGTGGCCGTACGGCGGCTCGCCTCCGACGTGGCCTTCCACAGCGCGGCGATGGACCCGCTGTGCCGGCCCCTGCGGGACGAGATCGGCGCGCTGCCGGCGGCCGCACCCGAGATCCCCTTCTACAGCGGCACCCGCGGTGCCACCCACGGCGGCATCCACGGCGGCACCCACGGCGGCGCCCGGTTCACCGAAGCGCCGGACGTCGAGCACTGGGTGGCGAACCTGCGCGAGCCGGTCCGCTTCGGCGCGGCCGTCGCCGCGGCGGCGGCCGACGGCCACCGGCTGTTCGTCGAGATCTCACCGCACCCGGTGGTCCGTCACGCGCTGCGGCAGTCGCTGGACTCGGCGGGCGCCGACGACGCCGTGGTGGTCGCCTCCCTGCGGCGCGACGAGCCGCAGCGGGCCACCCTGCTGGAACAGCTGGGCGCGCTGCACTGCCGGGGCGTGGACATCGACTGGGGCCGCATCCACCCGGAGGGCGAGCTGGCCACGCTGCCGACCACGGCCTTTCAACGCCGGCGCCACTGGCGGGCCGGCGCGGCGACCGGAACGGCCCCCTTGGGTGAGACCGGTGCACCCGCTGCGCCGGGTGCGTCACGTGCCTCCGGCGCGCCCCCCGCACCCCGTACGACCTCTGCTTCCGCCGCGGACCGCGCCGAGCGGAGCGGGGTGCCCCAGGACTGGATCTACCGGACGGTGTGGCGTCCGCGTCCGCTTCCGCCGCCGGACGGCCGAGGAGGTACGGCCGGCCGGTGGCTCGTCGTCGCCGACGGCGGGGGCGTCGGCGACGCCGTCCGGGCCCTGGCCGAAGCCCGCGGCGCCACGGTCGTGACCGTGCCCGCCGCCGAGCTCCTGGACCTGTCACCGGACGAGCCGGCCCGGTGGCCGGCGGCGCTCTCCGGCGCGGGCCCGTCCGACTTCGATCACGTCCTGTACTGCGCGGCGCTCGACACGCCGGACGCCGAGCCGGAGTCGCCGCGCTGGGCCCGGCGCCTGACCGTGGGGCTGCTGCGGCTGGCCCGCCTGCTGGCCGACCGGGGGCGGCCCCGGCTGCACCTGGTCACCCGCTTCGCGCAGACCGTGGGCGGGGAGCCCCGCGTCGCGCCGGCCCAGGCGGCCCTGTGGGGCCTCGGGCGCGGGCTCGCCGTCGAACTCACCGAGATCTGGGGCGGCCTGACCGACCTCGACGACGCCGGCCCGGCCGAGGCGGCGCGGCTGCTGTTCGACGAGATGACCCGGCCCGACGGTGAGGACCAGGTCGCCTTCCGCGCCGGCTCGCGGTACGTCACCCGCCTGGTGCGGGGCGAGCTCGACGCCGGTGCCGGCGGGGCGCTGGACCCGGACGGCTGCCATCTGGTCGTCGGGGCGGGCGGCTCCATCGGGCCCAGCCTGATCGACCGCCTGGCGACGCTGGGCGCCCGCCACCTGGTCCTGCTCACCCGCCGAGGGCTGACCGGGGTCGCCGCCGACACCGCCGCGCGCCTGCGCAAGGAGGGGACGGCGGTCACCGAGGTCAGGGCCGACGTGGCCGACGAGGCCGCCATGACCGCGCTGTTCGCCCGCTTCGGGGCCGACCTGCCCCCGCTGCACGGCATCCACCACGCGGCGATGGCCGGCGGCTACCGGGAGCTGGCCGACCTGACCGAGGCGGACGTCGACCTGATGCTCCGGCCGAAGGTCGACGGCTCCGTACTGCTCCACCGGCTCTCCGCCGGGCACGACGTCCGCCACTTCGTGCTGTTCTCCTCCACCGCGGCCCTGCTCGGCGCCCGAGGACTGACCCACTACGCGGCCGCCAACTACTTCCTGGACTCCCTCGCCCGCCACCGCCGCGCCCTCGGGCAGCCGGCGCTGGTGATCGACTGGGGCATCTGGGGGGAGGCGTTCGGCCAGGTCGCCTACCGCGATCTGATGTCCGCCTCGGGGCTGCGGCCCATGCCCGACGCGACGGCCGTCCGCGCCCTGGACTCGCTGCTCTTCGGCGACGCGGCGCACCGCGTCGTGGCCGCCGTGGACTGGCCGGTGCTGGCCGACGCCTACCGTTCGCGGATCGCGCTGCACCTCATCGACGAGGTGGCTCCGGAACGGGCCGGGGCGGGCGGTACGGCACCGGGCCGGGAGGCCGCGCGCGTCCTGGCCGCCACGGGCGAGGCGAGGGGCCGCCTGCTCCAGGAGTTCGTCCGGTCGACCGTGGCGGGCCTGCTGGGATTCGCCTCACCGCGGCAACTCGGCACGGACCAGCGGTTCTTCCAGATCGGCATGGACTCGATGACGGCCGGCCGGACCCAGGCCGCGCTCGCGCGGGACCTCGGCTGCGACATTCCGGCGGCCGTGGTCTTCAACTATCCGACGGTCGAGGCGCTGACGGCGTACCTGCTGGAGGAGCTCGGCCGGCGCTCCGCGGGGGCGGCGGCGACCGAGGAGCGGACCGCCGCCGAGGAGCCGGTCGCCGCGTCCCCCGGGCGCGCCCCTTCCGCGGAAACGTCACCGGCCAACGGCACACCCGCCGGGGGCGACCCCTCCGAGGACGAACTCATCCGCCGCCTCACGGAAAGACTGGGCCCCCTGTGACCGGTACGAACAACGACGGGGGAGACCGGCGGGCCGTCCTCCGGCGCGCGTTGGAGACCATCGACCGGCTGGAGCGCAGGGCGCTCGCGGCGGAGGGACGGCTCACCGAGCCGGTGGCGGTCATCGGCGTCGGCTGCCGGCTGCCCGGCGGGGTGGACGGCCCCGACGACTACTGGCGGCTGCTCGCCGAGGGCCGGGACGCGGTCGTCGAGGTCCCCGCCGCCCGCTGGGACGCCGACGCCTTCCTGTGCGACGACTTCACCGTGCCCGGCACGATCCGGTCCCGCTCCGGGGGCTTCCTCACGCACTGGGACCCGGCGTCCTTCGACGCGGCGTTCTTCGGCATCTCGCCGCGCGAGGCCGCCGCGATGGACCCGCAGCAGCGGCTGCTCATGGAGGTGACCTGGGAGGCGCTCGAACACGCCGGACTGCCCGCCGACCGACTGCGCGGGGCGCGCGGCGGCGTCTACGTCGGCATCACCCTGCACGAGTACGGCATCCGCCACTTCGGGGCGCTGACCCCGCAGGACGTGGACGCGTACACCGTCACCGGCAGCGTGCACAACCTCGCCGCGGGGCGGATCGCCTACCACCTCGGTCTGCGGGGGCCGGCCATGGCGGTGGACACCGCGTGCTCGTCCTCGCTGACGGCGGTCCACCTGGCGTGCCAGAGCCTGCGCACCGGGGACGCGGACCTGGCCCTGGCGGCCGGTACGAACGTGATGCTGATGCCGGAGTCGAGCATCTCCCTCTCGCGGTTCGGCACGCTCTCCCCGGACGGCCGCTGCAAGGCGTACGACGCGTCGGCGGACGGGCTCGGCCGGGGCGAGGGCTGCGGCGTCGTCGTGCTCAAGCGGCTGGCCGACGCCGAGCGGGACGGGGACCGCGTCCTCGCGGTGGTGCGGGGCACCGTGGTCAACCAGGACGGCGCGAGCAGCGGCCTGACCGTGCCGAACGGGCTGGCCCAGCAGGCCGCGATCCGGGCGGCGCTGGAGCGCTCGAAGCTCTCCCCGCACGACATCGACTACATCGAGGGCCACGGCACCGGCACCCCGCTCGGCGACCCCATCGAACTGGAGGCGCTCGCCGATGTGTTCACCCCCGACCGGGACCCCGCCCACCCCCTGATCGTCGGCTCGGTCAAGACCAACATCGGGCACACCGAGGCCGCCGCCGGGATCGCCGGTCTGATCAAGACGGTCCTGGCGCTGCGCCACCGCCGCGTCCCCGCCCACCTCCATCTGCGGGAGAAGACGGGCAGGATCAGTGACCGGGCGGCCCGGATCACCGTGCCCGCGACCGGTCTGCCGTGGCCGGAGCGGGGCAGGCCGGGCCGGGCCGGGGTCAGCGCATTCGGCATCAGCGGTACGAACGCCCACGTGGTGGTCGAGGAAGCCGTTGGGAAGGCAGCCGTTGGGGCGGCGGCCGTTGGGGAGGCGGCCACCCCGCCGGGGCCCGCGCCGGCCGGCGCGGGCGGCCCCTGGCTGTTCCAGCTCTCCGGCGCCGACTCCGAGGGCCTGCGGGCCAACGCCGAGCGCCTCGCCGGGTGGCTGGCCGACCACGGTGACGTGCCGCCGCCGGACATCGCCCACACCCTGGGCCGCCGCCGTACGCACCTGGACGTGCGGGCCGCGCTGGTCGCCGACACCGCCGACGGCCTGCGCCAGGGCCTGAAGGAACTGGCCGCCGAGGGGCCCGCCACCGCCCCGGCCGGCGCCCGCGTCCTGCCGGCGGCCGGCACCGGGGCGGTCTGGGTCTTCTCGGGACAGGGCTCCCAGTGGACCGGCATGGGCCGCGAACTGCTCGCCACCGAACCTGCCTTCGCCGCCGTCGTCGACCGCCTCGAACCCGTGGTCGCCACCGAGTCCGGGGTGAGCCTGCGCGAGCTGGTGTGCGACCGGGACCTCACCGACGCGCCGATGCAGCACGTCCAGCCCGCCGTGTTCGCCCTCCAGACCGGCCTCGCCGCGGTGTGGCGCTCCCGGGGCCTCGAACCCGCGGCGGTCCTCGGCCACTCCATGGGCGAGGCGGCCGCGGCGGTGGTCGGCGGCGCCCTCCGCCTCGAGGACGGCGCCCGGGTGATCTGCCGCCGCTCCCGCCTGTTCGGCGAGCGGTACGGCACGGGCGGCATGATCGCGCTGGTCGAACTCCCCGCTGATCAGGTCCAGAAGCGCCTGACCGGGTACGACGGGGTGACGGTCGCGGTGAGCGCCTCCCCGCGGTCGACCGTGGTGGGCGGCGGGGCCCGGGAGGTCACGCGGCTGGTCGAGGAGTGGCGGGCCGAGGGGCTGCTGGCCCGCCCGGTGCCCGGCGTCAGCGTCCCGGCCCACACCCCGCACGTGGAGCCGCTGCTGCCCGAACTCCGAGCCCTGCTGGGCGACCTCGCGCCCGCCGCGCCCCGCGTCACCTTCTACTCCACCGCCGACCCCGACCCGCGCGCGACCCCCGCCTGCGACGCCGACTACTGGGCCGCGAACATGCGCAACCCGGTGCGGTTCACGCAGACCGTCGCCGCGGCGGCCGAGGACGGGTTCCGGGTCTTCGCCGAGGTCTCCCCGCACCCGGTCGTCACCCACGCGATCGGCGAGACCCTCCGGGAGGCCGGGATCGACGACGGCCTCGTCACGGGAGTGCTGCGCCGCGGCGAACCGGCCCGGCACGCCCTGCTGTCCGCGCTCGGCCTGCTGCACAGTCACGGGGTGCCGGTGGACCAGCGGCGCCTGCACTCGTACGGGAAGCTGGTGGACCTGCCCACCACGGCCTGGCGGCACGAGCGGTTCTGGTTCGGGGCGGGAGACGGTGGCGACGCCCCGGGGCCGGGGGAGCATCCCCTGCTCGGCGTCCACGTCCTCGTGCCGGGGTCGCCCGTCCAGCACGTGTGGCGGGCGCGGGTGTCCGAGCGGCGGCTGCCGTGGCTCGCCGACCACCGGGTCGCGGGCAGCGTCGTCGTCCCCGGGACCGCTTACTGCGAGGCGGCGCTCGCGGCCGCGAGCGAGGCGCTCGGCGCGGCCCCCGACGACATCGAGCTGCACGACATCGCGTACCGCGCCCTGCTCACCGTCGACGGCACGGTCACCGTCAGCACCGTTCTCACCGAGGAGGGGCCGGGCCGCGGCCGCGTCGAGATCCGCACCCGGGACCACACGGGCGCCTGGGTGACCCACGCCACCGCCGGCGCGCGGGTGGTGGACTCCCCGCGCCCGGACCCGTACGACGTCGCCGAACTGCGGGCCCGGCACAGCGACGCCAGGCTGGAACCGGAGCGGCTGTACGCGTGGATGCGCGCGGCGGGGCAGCAGCACGGCCCCGCGTTCCAGGGCGTGGTGTCCATCGGGCTGGGCGGCGACGGCTCGCGCGACGCGCTGGGGGAGATCGCCGTACCGGAGCGGGCCGGGGTGGGCCTGCGCCGAGCCCATCTGCACCCCGTACGACTCGACCTGTGTCTGCAACTGCTCGGGGCGGTGCCGGCGGCGGCACGCGACCGGGAGGGCGGGGACGACGCGGATGGGGTGGACGCATCGGGCGACGCGCTGCTGCCGGTCGGGGTCCGCTCGCTGCGCCGCTGGGCGGACCCGACCGCCGGCAGGCTGGTCCGCAGCCGGCTGACGCGGGACGGGGAGGGAGGGCTCGTCGGCGACGTCGAACTCCTCGACGAGCGGGGCCGGGTGCTGGTGTCCGCCCTGGGGGTGGACGTGCGCAGGATCACCCGCGCCACCGGCCGGCACCCGCTGGACGACCGGATGTTCGAGCTCACCTGGGAGCCGGCGCCGCCGCTCGCCCCCGGTGCCCGGCCGGCCGGGGGCGGCTGGCTCCTGGTGACGGAGCCCGGCTCCATCCCGCTGGCGGAGCGGCTGCGCGCCGGATTGACCGCCGCCGGCGGGCGGTGCCTGCTGCTCGACGCGGGCGCGGGCCCGGCGGCCTTCGCGGGCGCGCTGGCCGCCGCCTGTGCCTCGGGCGCGGCACCGAGCGGAGTCGTGCTGCTCATGCCGCCCCCCGCCGAGGACGAGCACCACGCCATGGGCGACGGAGCCGCCGCGGACGACGGGGCCGCCGCGGACGATGATGGAGGCGCCCCGGACGACGGGGCCGCCGCGGCGGAGCTGGCCCGTATCCGGGTGACGCGCCTGACCGAGCTGGTCAACGCCGTGGACCCGGCTCTCGAAGCGGCCGGTGCCCAGGGCCGGCCGCGGCTGTGGCTGATCACCCGCGGTGCCGACCCTGTGCGGCCGGGGGACCCCGTGGCGCTCGGGCAGACCGCGCTGCGCGGATTCGCCAGGACCCTCGGCCTCGAACACCCCGCGCTGCGCACGACCCTGCTCGACCTCGACCCGTCGGAGTGCGACCCGGACGCGGTGCTGCGGGAACTGCTCGGCGACCCGGCGGAGGACGACATCGCCCACCGGGACGGCCGGCGTCACCTCACCCGCTTCGTCGCCGCCCCGCTGTCCGACCCGGACCGCCCGCCGCCGCGCCGCACGGCGCGCTACGGGGAGGACGGCTTCCGGCTGGTCACCCGGGCGGCGGGCCGGCTCGACGCGCTGGAGGCGCGGGCCTTCGACCGCCGTCCGCCGGGGCCCGGCGAGGTGGAGATCGCGGTGTCGGCCGCCGGGCTGAACTTCAGCGACACGCTCAAGGCGATGGGCGTCTACCCCTCCCGGGACGGCGCCGAAGCGGGCTCCCCGGGCGGCTCCCGGCACGACGAAGGGGCGCCACCGCTGGGCACCGAGTGCGCCGGCCGCGTCAGCGCCGTCGGCCCCGGCGTGACCGCCTTCCAGGTGGGGGACGACGTCGTGGCCTCCGGCTGGGGATGCCTCGCGACGTTCGTGACGACCCCGGCCCACCTCGTCACCCGGCTGCCGGAGGGCATGACCCCCGCGCAGGCGGCCACCGTGCCCTCGGTCTTCGTCACGGCCTGGTACGGGCTGCGGCACATCGCGCGGATCGCGGAGGGCGAGCACGTCCTCGTCCACTCCGCGACCGGCGGCGTCGGCATGGCGGCCCTCGCCATCGCCCGCGCGGCGGGGGCCGAGGTCCACGCGACCGCGGGCACGCCGGCCAAGCGCCGCCTGCTGCGGGACATGGGGGTGCGGCACGTGTCGGACTCGCGCGGCCTCGACTGGGCGGACGACGTCCTGGCCGCGACGGCCGGCCGGGGGGTGGACATCGTGCTGAACTCGCTGACCGGCCCCGCGCTGCGGCGCGGGATCGACGTCCTGGCCGACCACGGCAGGTTCGTCGAGATCGGCAAGCGGGACATCCACGAGGACATGCGCCTGGGCCTGCTGCCCTTCACCCGCGCCATCACCTTCGGCGCGGTCGACGCCGATCTGCTGGCCCGCACGCGCCCCGCGGTGTTCCGGCAGGTGCTCGACGAGGTGTTCGCGGAGTTCGCGGCGGGGCGGCTGCAGCCGCTGCCGCACACCGAGTGGCCCCTGGAACACGCCGCGGACGCCTTCCGGACGATGGCCAACGCCGAGCACACCGGCAAGCTCGTGATCACCGTTCCGCCGTCGGGGGAGACCGAGGTCACCGTGCCCGACGACGCCGCCCCCGTGGTCCGGGAGGACGGCGGCTATGTCATCACCGGCGGACTGAGCGGCCTCGGCCTGTACACCGCCGAACGCCTGGTCGAGCGCGGCGCCCGCTGTGTGGTGCTGAACGGCCGGTCGCGGCCCACGCCCGGCGCCGAGGAGGCCATCGGGCGGATGCGCGCGGCCGGGGCGGAGGTGGTCGTCGTCCGCGGGGACATCGCCGCGCCGGGCACCGCGCGGCGGCTGGTCGAGGCGGCCCGGCGGGCCGGTGCCGCACCGCGGGGGGTCGTGCACGCCGCGGTGGTCCTGGACGACTGCGTGGTGGCCACCATGGACGCCGAGCGGCTGGAGCGGGTCTGGGCGCCGAAGGCCCTCGGCGCCTGGCGGCTGCACGAGGCCACCGAGGGCCTGGACCTGGACTGGTGGGTGGGGTTCTCCTCCAGCGCGGCCGTGCTCGGCAACGCCGGCCAGGCGGGGTACGCGGCGGCCAACTCCTGGCTCGACGGCCTGGTCCACTGGCGCCGGGCCCGCGGCCTGCCGGCCCTGACCGTCAACTGGGGCCCCTGGGCCGACATCGGCCTCGCCCGGGACCTGGACTCCCGTGGCTACCGGCTCATCGAGCCCGAGGACGGCATGGCGGCGCTGGAGGCCCTGATCTCCCACCGGCGCGCACGGGCGGCCTTCCTGACCTTCCACCGGGACGAGTGGTTCGAGGACCACCCGGCGGTACGCGCCTCGTCCCTGTTCGCCCGGTCCGGGGGCGAGGCCGGGCACGGCGGGGACCCCACGGCCCCGCTGCTCACCCGGATCGCCGGGGCCGGGTCGCCGGACCGGGCCCGGCGGATGCTCGCCTCGTACGTCGCCGAGCAGGTGCGCGGGGTGCTGCGGCGGGGCGAGGGAACGGTCGACCCGCGGGCGCCGATCGCGTCCTTCGGCCTCGACTCCCTGATGGCCCTGGAACTGCGCAACCGGCTGGAGGGCGGCACGGGCCTGACGCTGTCCGCGGCACTGATCTGGGCCCACCCGGACCTGGCCTCGCTCACCGGTGAACTCGCCGAACGGCTCGGCATCGGGGGCCCGCCCGAGGCGGCGGAACCCGGCGGGGTGGACGGCGCCGGCGGTGACGAGGGCGCCAGGCGTACGGGCGCCGGCGGTGGCGAGAACACCGGCGGTACGGGCGCCGGCGGTGCCGAGGATGCCGGCGGTACGGACGCCGAACTCCTCGCCCAGATCCTCGCGGCCGTGGAACCGGCGAGCGGGACGGAGACAGACGCCCACGGGGGCCACGAGGAGGCGCCGCGATGACCGACCTGGCCGAGCTCATACGCAAGCTCTCACCGACGGCGCGGGCCGCGCTGGCACGCGAGCTGGGCGTCGACCCGGACCCCGGCCACCGGCCGGGCACCCACGAGCCCATCGCCGTGGTGGGGCTGGGCTGCCGCTACCCCGGCGGCGCGGACACCCCCGAGCGGCTGTGGGACCTGCTCGCCGAGGGCCGCGACGCGGTGACCCGCATACCCGAGGGGCGCTGGGACATCGACGCGTTCTACTCCCCGGACCCGGACATGCCCGGCCGGATGCCCCATGTGCGGGGAGGGTTCCTCGACGACGCCGCGGGCTTCGACGCGGAGTTCTTCGGCATCTCGCCCCGCGAGGCGCTGGCCATGGACCCCCAGCAGCGGCTGCTCCTGGAGGTGGCCTGGGAGGCGCTCGAACACGCCGGCACCCCGCCCCGGGGCCTGAGCGGCACCCGTACGGGTGTCTACGTGGGCATCGCCGCCCCCGACTACCTCCTCGAACGGCTGCTGGACCCGGACGCCGTGGACGATGTGCACACCGTGACCGGGGGCGCCCACAGCACCGCGGTCGGCCGGCTGTCGTACCTCCTGGACCTGCGCGGCCCCTCGATCGCCGTCGACACCGCGTGCTCCTCCTCGCTGGTGGCGGTCCACCTCGCCTGCCAGGGCCTGCGCACCGGTGACGCCGATCTCGCCCTGGCCGGCGGGGTGCACGTGATCAGCTCGCCGCTGACCACCGTCGCGCTGTACAAGGCGGGGATCACCGACCCGGACGGCCGCTGCAAGGCGTTCGACGCCGACGCCGCGGGCTTCGTCCGGGCCGAGGGCTGCGGAGTCGTCGTGCTCAAGCGGCTCGCCGACGCCCTGCGGGACGGCGACCCGGTGCGCGCGGTGATCCGGGGGAGCGCGGTGAACCAGGACGGTCTGTCGAACGGGCTCACCTCGCCCTCCGTGGAGGCCCAGCGGGCCGTCCTCGCGGAAGCGGTCGAACGGGCCGGCGTCGGCGCCGGGGACGTCGGCATGGTGGAGACCCACGGCACCGGCACGCCGATCGGGGACCCCATCGAGGCGGCGGCCCTCGCCCATGTCTACGGGCGCGCCGGGCGCGGCCGCTGTGCGCTGGGGGCGGCCAAGACGAACATGGGCCACTGCGAGGAGGCGGCCGGCGTCCTGGGGCTGCTCAAGACGGTCCTCAGCCTCCAGCACGGCCGCATCCCGCCCAACGTCCACTTCCGCCGGCTCAACCCGGACATCTCCCTGGACGGCACCCGGCTGTTCGTCCCGACCGGGCTCACCGGGTGGCCGGTCACCGGGGAGGGGCCGCGGCTGGCCGCGGTGTCCTCGTTCGGCATGGGCGGCACCAACGCGCACGTGGTGCTGGAACAGGCGCCCGAGCCCACGCGCGCCGCGTCAACGCGCGCCGAGCCCGCACGGTCCGCTTCCGTACGCCCGCTTCCCGAGGAGTCGACGGCACCGCGGTCCCGGTCGTCCGACGCGATGCCGGAGCGCCGGTCGTGGCTGATCCCGATCTCCGGAGCCACCCAGCAGGGGCTGCGGGCCAACGCCGAGCGCCTCGCGGACTGGTTGCGCGGCGCGGACCCGGTCCCCCTGCGGGACCTCGCGCACACCCTGGGGCGGCGCCGCTCCCATCTGTCCGAACGGGCCGTGATCGTCGCCGATTCCGTCGACGCCCTGACGCTGGGTTTGAAGTCACTGACCTCCGGCGAGACCACCGCGGACCCCGTCGGGTCGGTCCTGCCCGTGGCGGCCGCGGGCGCGGTGTGGGTCTTCTCCGGCCACGGCTCCCAGTGGGCCGGCATGGGCCGCGAACTCCTCGCGGCCGAGCCGGCGTTCGCCCGCGTCCTGGACCGGATCGAATCCGTGATGGTCGCCGAGTCCGGCATCTCCCCGCGCGAGACGATCACCACGGGGCGGTACGACGACCCCGTACGGGCTCAGCTCGCCATCTTCGCGATGCAACTGGGACTGGCCGCGGTGTGGCGGTCGTACGGCGCTCGGCCCGCCGCCGTACTGGGGCACTCCATGGGGGAGGTCGCCGCGGCCGTGGCCGGCGGGGCGCTCGGCCCGGAGGACGGCGCCCGGGTGATCTGCCGCCGGCTGGACGTGATGCGCCGCGGGCTCAAGGGCAGGGGCACCATGGCGCTGGTCGAACTGCCCACCGACGACGTGGTCCGGCGCCTGTCCGGGCACCCGGCCGTCTCGGTGGCCATCAGCGCCTCGCCCCGCTCCACCGTGGTGTCCGGCGCCGTCGACGAGGTCGAGCGGCTGGTGGCCCAGTGGCAGGCCGAGGGGCTGCTGGCCCGGCGGATCAAGGGAGCCGAAGGAGCGGGGCACAGCCCGCAGGTGGACCCCCTGCTGCCCGAGCTCCGCGAGCGGCTCGCCGACCTCGCCCCGGCCGAGCCGGAGGTCCCGTTCTACTCCACCGCGCACCCCGACCCGCGCACCACCCCGGCCTGCGACGCCGGCTACTGGGCGGCCAACCTGCGCAACCCCGTGCGGTTCACCCAGGCCGTGGAGGCCGCCGCGCGGGACGGCCTGCGGGTGTTCGTCGAGGTGTCCCCCCATCCGATCGTCTCCCACGCGATCGCGGAGACCCTCGACCACGCCGGGATCGACGACGCCGCCGTCGTGCCGACGCTCCGCCGCGACCTGCCGGAGGTCACCACCTTCCTGACGCACCTGGGGCAGCTGCACTGCCACGGAGTCCCGCTGGACCAGGATCTGCTCCACCCCGCGGGGACGCCGGTGGACCTGCCGGTCAACGCCTGGCGGCACCGGCAGTACTGGCTGCGCGAGGGGGAGCGCCGCCGCCCGGCCCACGACGGCGGCGAGCACCCGCTCCTGGGCACGCACATCCGCCTGCCGGGCGCGCCGGCCCGGCACGTGTGGCAGGCACGGGTGGATCTCGACCGCCTGCCGTGGCTCGCGGACCACAGCTCGCGCGACCTCGTGGTGATGCCGGGCACCGGCTACTGCGAGATGGCGCTGTCGGCGGCCCGTACGGCGTTCGGCGACACCACCGCGGAGCCGCTCTGTCTGACGGACGTGGACTACCAGCAGTTGCTCGTGCTCAACCGGCCGGTGGAGATCACCACCCTGCTCACCCGGCAGGACGACGGGACGGCGCTCGTCGAGATCGCCACCTCCTCGGCCGGCGGGGCCCGTGTCGTCCACGCGACGGCCCGGGTGCGCCGCGCGGCGCACCCCGAGGCGATGGCGTCCGGGCCGGCGCAGTCGGAGGCGACGCCGGCCGGGGCGACGCGGCCCGAGGCGACAACGCAGTCCCCTCCGACGCTGTCCGAACTGATGGCGCGCCACCCGGTGTTCGGCGACCCCTCCGAGGTCTACGCACGGATGCGCCGCTCCGGACAGTTCCACGGGCCCGCCTTCGCCGGCCTCGTGGAACTGCGCCTGCCCGCCCCGGAGTCGCGCGGCGGGCCGGTCGCCTCCACCCTGTGCCGGGTGGAGTGGCCGAAGGCGGCCACCCGCAACCCGCACTACCGGGCGCACCCCGCCTTCCTCGACGCCTGCCTGCACAGCGCCGTGGCGGCCGTCCCCGAGGTGCCGGGGCGCACCCACCTCCCCGTGGGGATCGCCCGGCTGGCCGTGCACGGCGACGTCGGCACCGTCACCTACTGCCACGCCGAGGTCACGGCCGCGCGGGAGGACACCGGCCATCTCGCGCGGCTTCGCCTGCTCGACGCCCGAGGGCACCTCGTCGCCGAGCTGGACGGGCTGTACTTCCGGCAGGTCGACGAGTCCGCGCTGCCCATCTCGCTCCACGACAAGCTGTACGAACACACCTGGGAGCCGGTGCCCCCGGCCGAGCCGCCCGAGGAACGCCCGCGCGCACACTGGCTCGTGCTCCACGACGCGACGAACGGGGCCGGCCCCGGGGCGGACCCCGAGGCGGCTGCCGCGCCGCTCGCCGCGGCGGGGGACACCGTGTCCCACGCCGACTGGCGCGACCCGGAGGCGGTGACCGCGGCCCTCACCGGTCAAGACGGGGACGCGCCGTACACCGACGTCGTATTCCTCGCCGACACGCCTGCGGCGGCCGACACGCCGCTCACGTACGACACGCCCGCGACAGCTGACGCGCCCGCCCGGGACCTCGGCGAGCTGGCCCTGGCCGAAGGAGCCACCCGCGTACTCGCCGTGGCCCGGCTGGTCGCCGGGCTCGCCGAGCGCGCCGCCCGGGGCACGCCGCCCCCGCGCCTGTGGCTCCTCACCCGGGGCGCGCAGTGCGTACGGGAGGGGGAGCGGCCCGACCTCGCGCAGGTCGCGCTGCGCGGGCTCGCCAGGACCCTGGTCGTCGAGCACCCCGAGCTGCGGCCCACGCTGGTCGATCTCGACCCGGACTCCCCCGGGTTGGCGGAGCTCGCCGCCGAGGCGGCCTCCGGGGCCCGGGACGACGAGGTCGCCTGGCGCGGCGGAAAGCGCTTCCTCGCGCGGCTCACGGCGACCACCCTGCCCGCCGCGGACCCCGCGGTCCCCGTCGTGCGGAAGGGCGGCGGCTATGTCGTCAGCGGCGGGCTGAGCGGGCTGGGGCTGTTCACCGCCGAGTGGCTGGCCGAGCGGGGCGCGGGCTGCCTGGCCCTCAACGCCCGCTCCCGGCCCACGCCGCCGGCCGAGGAGGCGATGCGGCGGATGCGCGCCGCCGGGGCTCGGGTCGTCGTCGTGCGCGGCGACATCGCGGAGCCCGGCACCGCCCGCCGGCTCGTCGACGCGGTGCGCGAGAGCGGCGCCGTGCTGCGCGGCGTGGTCCATTCCGCGGCCGCCCTCGACGACGGTGTGGTGGCCACCATGGACGCCGAGCGGCTGGAGCGGGTCTGGGCGCCGAAGGCCGTCGGGGCCTGGCGGCTGCACGAGGCGACCGCCGAACTGGACCTGGACTGGTGGGCCGGGTACTCCTCGCTCGCCTCCTTGCTCGGGGGCGGCGGCCAGGGCAACTACGCGGCCGCCAGCGCCTGGCTCGACGGCCTCGCCCACTGGCGCAGGGCGGGGGGCCTGCCCGCCCTCTGCGTCGACTGGGGCGGCTGGGCGGAGATCGGCGGTGCCCGCGACCTGGAGCTGGCCGCCTTCGGCAAGCTGCGCCCACGGGAGGGCATCGAGGCGCTGGAGGGGCTGCTCGCGCACGGGCGGACCCGGGCCGGGGTCACCCGCATCCACCCGCGGCTGCTGGCCGAGCACCATCCCGAGCTGGCCGGGTCGTCGTTCCTCGCCGCCCTGCTCGGCGGCAGCGGCGGGGACGAGCGGGCCGCCGGCGACTGGCCGGGCCCGGACGCGCTCTCCGGCCTGGCCGGCCAGGAACTGCTGGACCGGGTGCGCGAGCGCCTCGTACGGGTGGTCGGCACGGTGCTCGGGCTGCCCGCCGGGGAGCTGGACCCGGCCAGGCCGCTGGTGCGGATCGGCCTCGACTCCCTGATGGCGGTCCGCGTCAAGAACGCGGTGCAGCGCGACTTCGGAACCGCCCTGCCCGTCGCCCTGCTGCTCCAGGGCGCGAGCGTGGACCGGCTCGCGCGGGACGTCGTACGGGCCCTGCCCGGTGGCGCGGGGCCGGCCGCCGGCGGGGACACGGCTGCCGGCGGGGGTGCGGCCGGCGGCGCGGACGCTGTCGATGGCGCGGGCCCGGACGGTGCGGACGCCGACCGGATCGCCCGGAAGGCCCGGGAGCGGGCCGCGCGGCGCGGCCGGCGACACGACGGGAGGCAGGGCCGATGACGGCAGACGGACAGGTGCCCGGCGCGGGCGCCATAGCGGTGATCGGCATGGCGGGCCGGTTCCCCGGCGCCCGCTCGCTGGACGCGTTCTGGGACAACCTCTGCGCCGGCCGCGAGTCCATCGTCGACCTCGACGACGAGGAACTGCTCGCCCAGGGCGTCCCCGAGCACCTCCTGAAGGACCCCGACTACGTCAAACGCGCCGCCCCGCTCGACGGCTTCGACGAGTTCGACGCCGACTTCTTCGGCTACTCCGCCCAGGCCGCGCGCGTGTTGGACCCGCAGCACCGGCTCTTCCTGGAGACCTGCTGGCACGCCCTGGAGGACGCGGCCATCGACCCGGCCCGGCACGACGGCGACATCGGCGTGTACGGCACCTGTTCGGGCAACGCCTACGTCCCCTACCACACGCTGTCCCACCACGACCCGCGGACGCTGATCGGCACCGGCATGAACACCGAGCTGCTGACCCTCATGGCCGGCGGCGACAACGCCTTCATCGCCACCCGCGTCTCGCACGCGCTCGACCTGCGCGGCCCGAGCCTGGGCGTGCAGACCGCCTGTTCGAGCGCCCTGGTGGCGGTGCATCTGGCCTGCCAGAGCCTGCTGGACGGGGAGTGCGACGTGGCGCTTGCGGGCGGCATGACGGTCAAGGTGCCGCACCGGATGGGCTATCGGTACGAGCCGGGCGCGATCGTCTCCCGCGACGGGCGGTGCCGCGCCTTCGACGCCCGGGCCTCCGGGACCGTGTTCGGCAGCGGCGGGGGCGTGGTGGTGCTCAAACCCCTCGCCGACGCGCTCGCCGACGGCGACCGCGTCCGGGCCGTCGTCCGCGGCTCGGCCGTCAACAACGACGGCTCGCTGAAGATGGCGTTCAGCGCCCCGAGCGTCGACGGACAGGCCCAGGTCGTCGCCGACGCCATGGCGGTGGCCGGGGTCGGCCCGGACGACATCGGCTACGTCGAGACCCACGGCACGGGCACCGCCCTCGGCGACCCGGTCGAGATCGCGGCGCTCGACCGCGCGTTCGCGGGTCGCACCCGCCCCTGCCCGATCGGCTCCGTCAAGCCCAACATCGGCCACCTCGAGTACGCGTCGGGCATGCCCGGCCTCATCAAGACGGTGCTGGCGATCGAGCACCGCACCCTCCCGCCGACCCCGCACTACACCGAGCCCAACCCCGAACTGGGGCTGAGCGGGACGCCCTTCCGCGTCCAGGACCGGCTGGCGCCGTGGACCTCCGAGGGGCCGCTGCTGGCCGGGGTCAGCTCGCTGGGGGCGGGCGGCACCAATGTCCATGTCGTCCTGGGGGAGGCACCCGCGCCCGCGGCCCGCGAACCGGCACCCGCCGAGGACGGCGCGCGGCCGCGGGTCCTGCTGGTGAGCGCGCGCGGCCCCGACGAGGTCGCGCGGGCCGCGCGGCGGCTCGCCGACCGGCTGCGCGCCGCCCCGGACCTCCCGCTCGACGACGTGGCCGCCACCCTGGCCGACGGACGGCGCGCCCACGAACACCGGCGCGCGGTGGTCGCCCGTACCGCGCGGCAGGCCGCCGAGGCGCTCGACGACGCCGGCCACCCGCGGTCCCACGCGGGCACGGCCCCCGAACGGCCGCCCGCCGTCGCGTTCCTGCTGCCGGGCCAGGGCTCCCAGTACCCGGGCATGACCGCGGGGCTGCACGCCCACGACGCGCGGTTCCGGGACCACCTGACGACGTGCGCCGGGGCGTTCTCCGACGCCCTGGGCACCGACGTGCTCGCCGCCGTCCTGACCGCCGAGGAGGAGCCGCTCAGGCGTACGGACCTGGCCCAGGCCGCCCTGTTCTGCGTCGAGTACGCCCTCGCCCGGTGGCTCGAACCCTGGGGGGTGCGGCCGGGGGCGCTCGCCGGGCACAGCGTCGGGGAGTACACCGCCGCCTGCCTGGCGGGCGTGTTCGACCTGCCGGACGCCGTACGGATGGTGGCCGCGCGGGGGCGCCTGATGCGCCAGGCGCCCCCCGGCGCGATGCTCTCCGTACGGCTGTCCGAGGCGGCGGTCGCGGCGGAACTGCCCGGCAGCGGGCTGGAGCTGGCTGCCGTCAACGAGCCGGCGAGCTGCGTCGTCGCGGGGCCGGTGGACGCGGTGGAGCGGTTCGCCGAACGGCTGACGGCACGGGGGGTGGGCACGAGCCGGCTGCGGACCGCGCACGCCTTCCACACCAGCGCGGTGCAGGACGCCGCCGACCGGTTCGCTGCCGAGATCTCCGGCGTCCGGCTGCGCCCACCGCGCGTCCCGCTGCTGTCCGGCGTCACCGGCACCTGGATGACGGACGACGAAGCCGTCGACCACGGGCGCTGGGCCCGGCAGCTCCGGGCCCCGGTGCGGTTCGGCGCGAACGTCGAAGAACTGCTGGCCGACGGCCGCCGGGTGCTGGTGGAAGTGGGCCCCGGCCGCACCCTGACCGCGCTCGCCCGGCGCAGCCCCGCCTGGCGCGCGGGGCACCGCGCGGTCCGGACCGTACGGCACCCCTCCGAGCCCGGGGACGACGGCGAGGTGCTGATGCTCGCCCTCGGCGCGCTCTGGGCGGCGGGAGCGGAGATCGACTGGAGCCCGGACCGGGGCGGACGGAGGCCCCGCCCGGTGTCCCTGCCCGGGTACCCGTTCCGCCGGGACCGGCACTGGATTCCGTCGGCGTACGTGGAGGGCGGCGGCGCGGCGGCCCCCGCCCTCGCGGCAGCGGCAGCGGCAGCGTCGGCGGCAGCGTCGGCGACCACGGCCACGGCCACGGCCGGCCGGGAGGCGACGCCGTCGGAGGGAGCGCCGTCCGAGGCGGCGGACAGGGTGTCGGAGAGGTCGCCGCGCGGCGAGAGCGGAGCGGCAGGCGGCACCCGCGCGGTGCTGAGCGCGATCTGGAGCGAGCTGCTCGGCGTTCCGGACGTGCCGCCCGACGCCAACTTCTTCGATCTGCGGGGCGATTCCCTGATCGCGGTCCAGCTGGCCTCCCGGGCGTCCGCGGCCGGACTGGTGATGTCACCGCAGGACGTGTTCGCCCACCAGACCGTGGCCGCGCTGGCCGACGCGATCGACGCGGCGGCCCAGGGGGAGCGAGGCGGCCCGGGCGAGCCGGGCCGGCGGGACGAGCAGGGGACGCGCTCCCGGCGGGCGCTGAAGCCGTGGACCGGGCCCGTCGCCCTGACCCCCACCCAACTGCGGCTGCTGCGAGAGCCGCGCTCGAACACCTTCCACGTACCGCTGGTCCTGGAGGTCCCCGGCGCGCTGACGCCCGAGGCGCTGGACGAGGCACTGGCCGGTGTCGTCGCCCTGCACGACGGGCTGCGGCTGCGGGTCCGGCACCGCGCGGGCCTCTGGGAGCAGGAGGTCGCCGAGGCGCGGCGCGGCGCCCCGCTCCTGGTGGTCGACGGCGCAGGGGAGGACGGCGGCGACCCCCGGGAGTGGGCCGCCGCGGGGCAGGTCGTCGAGGAACTGGGCGCGGCGATCGCCGCGGACGGCTACGACGGCGGGCCGCTGCTGAGGGCCGCCCATCTGCCGGGGAGCGGGGCCCGCCCGTCCCTCCTGGTCCTGGTGCTGCACCACCTCCTGGTCGACATCGCCTCCGAGCGGCTGCTCCTGGAGGACCTGAACACCGCCTGCCGGCAGGTGCTCGACGGCCTGCCCGTCGCCCTGCCGCCGGCCACCACCCCGTGGCCCGCGTGGGCGGCCCGCGTCGCGGCCCTGGCCGCCGACCCGGAGGTGCACGCCGAACGGGCGCTGTGGCTCGGCGCCCGGCACACGTCCGTACGGTCGGCGCTGGGCCTGAGCCCCGCGCCGGGGGCGCCCGCCGGAACCGATGTGCGCTGCGAGCGGACGGTGCTCGACGCGGCCGGCACGGCGGCGCTCCTGGCGTTCCAGCGCGCGCGGCGGGCCCCGCTGGACGAGACGCTGCTCGCCGCCGTGGCCGTGGCCCACGAGCGGTTCACCGGCGAGGACGCCCTGCTGGTGGACGTGGAGGGGCACGGGCGCGCGGTGCCGTTCCCGGGCGTGGACCTCACCCGCACGATCGGGTCCTGCACCACGGTCCACCCGCTCCCGCTGACCACCGGCGGCCGCGGCCCCGAGGGGGCCCTCGCCCGCGCCCGCGAGGCGCTGCGCGCGGTCCCCCGGCAGGGCCTCGGCCACGGCGTGCTGCGCCATCTGCACGCGCCGACGGCCGCGCTGCTGGCGGAGGTCCCCGAGCCGGAGCTCATGGTCTCCTACCTCGGCGCCCTCGGCCACGAGACGGCCGGCCCCGACGGCGGGCCGCTCCGCCCCGCCCCGGGCGTGGTGCCGGCCGCCCGCTCGGCCGCCGCCTGTCTGGGCAACCCGCTGGAGCTGCGCTGCTACCTGAGCGCCGGCCGGCTGCACCTGGACTGGTGGTACGACGCGCGGCGCTGTGCCCACCTGACGGCGCGGGAGTGGGCGCGGCGCACCGTCCACGCCCTGCGCGCCTTCGGCAGGGCGGCCGACGGTACGGCCGACGGGGCGGGCGCCGCCCCCGCCGGGCCCGCCGGGCCCGCCGCCCCCGCCGGGCCCGTGGCGGGCGGCTGGGGCGCCCTGACGGAGGACGAACGCGCGGTGCTGTTCCCCGCGCCGCGCCGGAGCGAGAACGACGGCGGATGAACGGCAGGGACGGCGGATGAACGACGGGAACGCCGGATGAACGAGAAGGACGGCAGATGAGCGAAAAGGACGGCGGATGACCACGGACGAGCGCCCCGGCGCTGCTGCTCTCGACGACGTGGAGGACGTTCACGTCCTCTCGCCCATGCAGGAGGGCATGCTCTACCACACCCTGCGCCACCCGGACTCGGCCGTCTATCTGCAGCAGGCCGCCGTCACCTTCCACGGCCCGCTGGACCCCGGGCTGCTGCGCCGGGCCTGGCAGGCGGTGGTGGACCGGCACACCACGCTGCGCAGCGCGTTCCGCTGGGAGCGGCTGGACAAGCCGGTGCAGGTGGTCCGGCGCACGGCGCGGATACGGCTGGCCGAGCACGACTGGAGCGGGCTGCCGGAGGAGAGCCGGCGGGCCCGCGAGGAGCAACTGCTGGCCCAGGACCGCAAGGGCGGCTTCGACCTGACCGAGGCCCCGCTGATCCGGCTGTACCTGGCCCGGCTGGCCGCGGACCGGCACCGCTTCGCGTTCAGCCTGCACCACATCATCCAGGACGGGTGGTCCACCGGCATCATGCTGCGCGAGGTGGGCGCCGCCTACCGCGCGCTGTCCCGGGGGGAGGAGTTCTCGCCGCCCCCGGCCCGGCCGTTCGCCGACTACGTCCGGTGGCTGGGGCGGCAGGACCCCGCCGAGGCGGAGGCGTTCTGGCGGCGCAGGCTGGCGGGCTTCACCGAACCCACGCGGCTGCTGCGCGCGGCGGCGGCCCCGACCGGCGCGGGCCAGGAGCAGCACGCCCGGCTGCGCACGCTCGACGCGGAGCGGACGGCGGCGGTGACGGCCGCCGCCACCGGGCTGCGGATCACCCTGAACACCCTCCTCCAGGCGGCCTGGGGGGTGCTGCTGGCCCGCTACTCGGGCCGCGGCGACGTGGTGTTCGGGGCCGTCTCGTCCGGCCGGCCGCCGGACCTGGACGGCGTCGAGGACATGGTCGGGCTCTTCGTCAACACCGTGCCCACCCGGCTGCGGGTCGATCCGGACCGGGAGGTCGGCGACTGGCTGCGTGAGGTGCAGGACGACTCCCTGGCGGCCCGCGCCTACGAGCACGTGCCCATGACCCGCGTCCAGGAGTGGAGTCAGGTGCCCGCCGGGGCGGAGCTGTTCGAGACCGTGCAGGTGCTGCAGAACCTGGACGCGGACCCGCTCGCCGCCGTCTGGCGGGGCTTCGAGGGCCTGACGGTCGCCGACTTCACGTACTACACGCGCACCAACTACCCGCTGACCCTCGCGGGTCTGCCGGGCGAGCGGCTGGGGCTGCGCATCTCCTACGACCCGTCGTGGCTGGCCGACGACGCGGCCGAGCGCCTGCTCGGGCACCTGGAGACCCTGCTGGTGGAGCTCGCCGCCGACCCCCGGCGCCGGCTCGGGCGGGTCCCCCTGCTCACCGCCCCCGAACGCGAACGGCTGGAGCGCGTCTCCCGTGGGCCGAGCCCACGGCTGGGGCCCGGCGCCGCGCACCGCGCGCTCGCCGAACACGCCGCCCGCGCACCGGAGGCGGTGGCGCTGTCGGCCGGCGCCCGCCGGGTGACGTACGGGGAGCTGGACCGATGGGTGAACCGGCTGGTGGGCCGGCTGGCGCGCCTGCCGGCCGGGCGCGGCACGGCGCCCGGCTCCGTCGTGGCCACCCTGCTGCCGGACCGGGTGGAGGAGATCGCGGCGGTGCTCGCCGTCGCGCGGGCGGGTGGGGTGCCGCTGGCCCTCGACCCTTCGCTGCCGCCCGACCGGCTGGCCGCGGAGGTCCGCGAGGCGCGGCCCCGCCTGGTGCTGAGCCGGACCGGCGCGGCGGCGCTCGGCGGCGACTGCGCGGTCCTGCTGCTGGACGAGCTGGGCGAGCTCAATGAGTTGGATGAGTTGGACGATCCGCAGGAGCCGAAGGAAGCGGACGGCCCGGGCGGCGGGTCCGCCGCCCCGGCGGCGGACCAGGCCGCGGGCCGCCCTGCCTGGGTGGTGACCACCGCGGGCACGACCGGCGCGCCCAAGGCCGTCCTCCTCGACCACGCGGCGGTCTCCGCCATGGCCTCGGCGGCCGCGGACGAGTTCGGCCTCACCCCCGACGACGTGGTGCTCTCCTGGGCTCCGCCCGGCTCCGCCGACGCGCTGCTCGAACTCCACCTGGCCCTGGTCAACGGCGCCGAACTGCGCTGCGCCGAAGGGCCGGCGGACACCGTCCTGCTGGCACGCGGGACCGACGAGCACGACGACCAGCACTCCGGCCACGACGGCCGGCACTCCGGCCGCCACGGACAGCCTGGCCACCCCGGCCACCCCGGCTTCCCGGCTCTCGACGGCGTGACCTGCCTGCGGGCCACCCCCTCCCTGCTGGCCGCGCTGCCCGGCGACCACCCCCTGCCCGGCGTGCGCACCCTCCTCGTCACCGGCGAGCGGTGCCCCCGCGGCGCGCTGCGGCGGTGGGCCGCCGGACGCGCCCTGTTCACGGTCTACGGCACCGCGGAGACGGCGGGCCTGGCCACCGTCGCCCGCGTCGACGCCGAGGGCACGGCACCGCCCGGCGGGCGGCCGACCGCCGGCGTGGCCGCGTACGTCCTCGACGACTCGGGCACCCCCCTGCCCGTCGGGGTGCCCGGCGAACTCCACCTCGGCGGCGAGGCGGTGGCCCGCGGCTACCCGGGCCGCCCCGCGCTGACCGCCGAGCGCTTCCGCTCCGATCCGCGGGCGGATCGCCCGCACGCCCGGCTGCTGCGCACCGGCGATCTGGCCCGCTGGACCGCGGACGGCCGGCTGGAGGTCCTCGGCCGCGCCGACCGGCGGCTGGCCGTGCGCGGGTTCGCGGTCGACCCGGCCGAGGTCGAGGACGCGCTCCTCGCCCTCCCCGACGTCGAGCAGGCGGTCGTGACGGCGGACGGCGGCGGGGAGGGGCGCCGGCTGCTCGCCCACGTCGTACCCGCCGCGCACCACGGGGGCGCGGGCCCGGACGGCCCCGGCGCCGGGCTCGGCGCCGACCAGGTCGACCAGTGGCGGCAGGTCTTCGGGCACGCCTACGCGGGGCCGGCCACCGGCGACGAGCCCGCGTTCAACACCGCCGGCTGGAACAGCAGCGTCACCGGAGGCGCGATCCCCCGGGACGAGATGCGCGAATGGCTCGACGCCACCCTCGACCGGATACGCGCCCTGGCCCCGCGCCGCGTCCTGGAGATCGGCTGCGGCACCGGCATGCTGCTGCTGCCCCTGAGCACCGCGTGCGAGCAGTACTGGGCGACGGATCTGTCGCCCACGGCCATCGACTACGTCCGCGGCCATCTGGACCCGTCCACGGCCGGCCGCGTGGTGCTGCGCTGCCAGGAGGGCGACGACGTCACCGGGCTGCCCGAGGGCGCGTTCGACCTGGTGGTCCTCAACTCCGTCGCGCAGTACTTCCCCCACGCCGGCTATCTGCGCCGGGTCCTGGACCGCGCCCGCCGGCTGCTGGCCCCGGGCGGACGGATCTTCGTGGGCGACGTCCGCAGCCTTCCGCTGCTTCCGGCCCAGCACGTCGCGGCGCAGCTCGCCAACAGCGCGGACCGGCGCGACACCCGGCAGGTGTGGCAGGCCGCCCACCGCGCCGCCCGCGCGGACGAGGAACTGGTCCTGCACCCCGACTTCTTCCGCCGGGTGGTGGCCGAGTCGCCGGGCGGCGGGAGCACCCGGATCACCGTCCGGCGGGGCCGGGCCCGCAATGAGATGTCCCGCTTCCGCTACGACGCCCTGCTCGTGTTCGACACCGGGGCCGAGCCCGCGGCCCCGGCCCGGGTGGCCGCGTGGGGCGGGGACATCACGGACCTGCCGGCCCTGCGCGAGGCGCTCGCCGCGCGGGTGCCGTCCCTGCTCGTGCGAGGCGTCCCCGACGCCCGGTCGCACGGACTGGCGAGGGCGGCCCGGACGCTCCGGGACGGCACGGCGCCGCGCGACACGGGCGCGCTGCGCGCGGCCGTCGACGCGGACGAGGCCGTGGAGCCCGACGATCTGCACGACCTGGCGAGCGCGTACGGGTACGCCGCCGAGCTGCTGGTCGGCGACCGGCCGGGCACCGTCGACGCCCTGTTCACCCCCGGCGGCGCCCCGGAGCCCGCCCC
>NZ_JBPQTV010000008.1:0-54081 GCF_051386515.1 Streptomyces sp. URMC 123
GGTGAGCGGGCCGCTGCCGGGGGTGAAGCCGGTGGGCGAGGCGGGGCCGGGGTCGTGCGCGGTGGGGCCCGGCGCGGTGGGCTCGTACGGCGTCCGGCCGGGGTCGTGCGCGGTGGACTCGTACGGCATCGGGCCAGGGTCAGGGGGCTCGTACGGCGTCGGGCCGGAGGTGGCGGAGTCGTACGGCGTCGAGCCCGGCGCGGTGGGCTCGTACGCGGCCGGGCCGGGACCGGAGGGCTCGTACGCGGCCGGGCCGGGACCGGAGGGTTCGTACGCGGCCGGGCCCGGGCCGGCGCCCGGGTCGTCCTCCTGGGCCCCCGGAGCCCGTGGACCGGCCGCTTCCGGCGCGTCGGCCGGCCACCTCGATCCGGGGTCGTCACGGCCGTCCGGAGCCCCGGAGGCGGACCCGGAGTCACCGGGGCGGTCGGCGCCAGACGTCACGCCCGTCACCTCTCCTTCTGCAGTACGGACAGCGCGGCGATCATGCGCACCTGGTGTTCGGGGGTGACGTCCAAGGCATCCAAGGGAGTGAGCCGCAGATTGCGTTCGCCGTTCAGCACGCGCTCCACACAGCTCGTCAGGAGCCGGGCGCCGCGCTCCTGTAGCCGCACCGCCACCGGCGCGCCCAGGAGGTCCGCCAGCGACTCGCCGGCCGTGCGGCCCCGGCGGCCGCCCAACAGAACGGTGGCCAGCAGGGCGGCCGCGCGGTCCGGGTCGGCCACCGTGCCGCGGTCCGCCGCGCGCGCCTCCTCGTCGGCGAGGTCCTCCAGAGCGCGGCGCCAGCGCCGTACGGCCATGCCGATGCGCTCCTCCGTGTCCGAGAGCCGGGAGCCGTCGGCCCCGCCCGGGGCGCCGGGGCCGCTCCGGGCCCCCGGGCCGCCCAGGAGCCCCGGCAGCCCCCCGCGGCCCCGGTGCGGCGCGCCCGGGGCGGCTCCGGCGCTCGCCACCTCGGCCAGGACGTCGGGGGCGGGCTCCAGGGCGGCGCCGAAGAGGGGCCCGGGGACGCCGGGGGCCCCGGAGGCGGCGGAGCGGCCCTGGGCGCCGGGGAGGCCCCGCGCGCCGGGCGCCCCGGGGGCGCCGGAGCGGCTCGTACCGCCGCTTGGGCCGCCGGTGGCGTCCGACGCGTGCGCCCCGCCGTCCGTGGCGGCCGCGCCGGGCGCCGTCGCGCTCACGGCCCGGTCGGCGCGCCACGCCCGCAGGGTGCGCTCGTCGGCGCCGGCCACGGCGCAGCACAGGAGGGCGGTGAGGCCGTCGGTCAGGGCGTCGAGGAGCTCCGCCGGGCCGCAGTCCTCCGGGAAGCCGCGCCAGCGGGCCAGCGCGTCACCGGCCAGCACCCCGCCGTCCGCGACCTCGCCCTCCACCCGTTCGCGCGCCTCCCCGTAGGCCTCCTCCACGCAGTGGGCCAGCCGCAGTGCTGTCGCGTGCTGGGCGGCGGAGGCGGCGGCGAGGGCGGGCAGTCGACAGTTCAGCGAATCGATGACCCCGTAGGCGGTACGGGCGACGGCCACGGCCCGGGCGATGGGGTCCTGGGCGCGCTGGACGAGCCACTCCAGCAGTCCGGCGACCGCGCTGGCGGGCAGCAGCCCGCTGCCGTTCCCGGCCGACTCGGGCAGCTCCGGGATGGTGAAGCGGGGGACGTCGCCGAGGCCCGCGTTGTCGAGCATCGCGCCGTACTGACGCGAGACGTCCGTGACGACCTGGTGGGGCACCCGGTCGAGCACGGTGACCAGGGTGACGTCGTACTCCTTGGCCGCGCGCAGCAGGTTCCAGGGCATGGCGTCGGCGTAGCGGGTGGCGGTCGTGACCAGCACCCAGATGTCGGCCGCGCAGATCAGCTCGGCGGCGAGATCGCGATTGCGGGCGACGAGGGAGTCGATGTCCGGCGCGTCCACCAGGGCCAGTCCGTGGGGCAGGGTCTCCGCCGTTTCCACCCGCAACGCCGGGCCGGTCTCCTCCTCGGCCTCGCACTCGTCGTCGGCGAGTTCGTCGTCGGGGGCGAGCTCGCGGTGCGGGGTCCAGAGCCGGGTGAGCTGCGGCAGGACGCGGGGGCCGGCGAACCAGTGGTGATCGTCGGGGTGACAGACCAGGACGGGCGTACGCGTCGTGGGCCGCAGCACCCCGGCCTCGCTCACCGGGCGGCCGACCAGCGAATTGACCAGCGTGGACTTCCCCGCGCCGGTCGACCCGCCGATGACCGCCAGCAAGGGGGCTTCAGGGGCGCGCAGACGGGGCACCAAATAGTCGTCGAGCTGTGCGAGGAGCTCGAGCTGGTCGCCGCGTGCGCGGGCGGCGCCGGGAAGCGACAGCGGAAAGCGCGCGGCAGCGACACGGTCGCGCAGTGCGGACAGTGCGTCGAGCAGTTGAGGCCGTACGTCCAAGGTCGCCACATGCGAAGAATGCCCAATTCTGTCGCTTTTTTGAAGCGTATGGCGGCCCTGCGCGCCGGTCGGAGCAATGCGGTAACGGGCGTGGCACCAGCGGCTCAGGCATAACGAGTGCACAACACCCGACGCCTGGGGCGTGAAAAAAGCTGCAAGATTCGCACCTGCCTGCGATTATCGGGACCGCTTCACCGAACCTCCACAACGTGCCACGGAGGTGAAGCAACCGGGACGAGGCATCCGGAGCCCTATCCTTGTCCCCGGCAAGGTCACGGACCCCCGGGCTCCGGTAGCCGCGGCCACCATCCGGCCCCCGTAGCTCAGTGGATAGAGCAGGCGCCTTCTAAGCGCTTGGCCGCAGGTTCGAGTCCTGCCGGGGGCGCACTTCACAGCCCTCCCTAAGGAGGGCCTTTTTGCTGGTCAGAGCGGGTCTGACCCAATGCCGAAGAGCGCCGGGCCGCCTCGCGGTGATCGCGGAGGAGTCCGGCGCCGTCCGGCTGTCGCCGGGTTTCTGCGGGTGTCTGCGGTGAATACGCGGAGAAGTTTCCCGGGGGCGCCTCAGGCCTCCAGAGGGAGCTCCGGAAGGTCCCCTTGCGCCTCCATCCGGCGCTTCAGCTCCGGCAGCTGCCCCTCGATGCACCCGGCGTAAAAGGCCAGCAGGACGGCCACGCTGTTCCCCGCCCAGTAGGCCACCTGCGCGGGCGGGTTGCCGTCGTTGAGCCACTTCGTCAGCCGGGTGTGACGAATGTCGTAAATCCGCCTGCCCATCGGGGACTCGAACTCGCGCTCGGTCAGCTCAGCCTTCCGGGCGGACCGCCAAGCCCGACGTACGACGGAACCAGCGATGATGCCGCCCTTCTCGCCCTGAAACATCCGGTCCCCCGGCTTGAGACCTTCCTCCTTGATGTGCTCCCGAATGATCTTTGTCAGTGCTGGAGGCCCCGGCACCACGCGGGTCTCGTCTTCGGCTCGCCCCTTCAGTCCGCGCTCTTCGTGGATCTCTCCGTCATCCGTCCAGTTCCTCCCGACCTCCGGAATCGCGGTGTGGATCACGACGTCACACCACTGGTCCTCCGCGTCCTCGGGAGGCAGCAGGAAGTCGTCCACGTACAGCGCTGCGGCTTCCTCCGGGCGCGGGCCGGTGTAGTAGATCGTGGCAAAGTACGCGTGCAGCCGGCGGCCACCACGGGGACGGCGGCGGATGCGCGCCAGGATGCGCGCCATCCGGTACGGATGGATGAGAGAGCGTCGGTCCAGCGTCTGGGAAGTGGAGGGCGTCGTGCCCCTACCCTTCGGCAGCGGGTTGGCGAGCAAGATCCGTTGCTTGACCGCGTACTCCATGGCCACGTTCAAAATCCTGCGAGTCCGCTTCACCGACCAGGCTGCCGCCCGCTTACCGTCCAACCTCGTACTGACCGCACGCAGGACCTGGTCCACCTTGTCCGAGTCCTCCCACGCGGCCATCGACAGCGTGTTGCGCTCGACCCACTTAAGGATCACGGCCACCTCGGCAGGCGCCTCTTCCCGCCGGCGCCTGTTGAAGGCGTACTCCCGCAGGGCGGTACGCAGGTCAACCGGTCGGAAGGCGGTCGGCTGCCTGCGCAGCAACGCGACGGTGGTCGCCATGAGCGCCTTTGCCGTGTTCTTCCTGCTGTTCCCCGCGGTCTCCTCCCACTGGGTATCCGCGAACTGAACGGCGAAGTCGTACCAGCTCACCGTGCTTGCCTTGGACTGGTTCGTGAGGGGGCGCCCCGTGGCACTGACCAGCTCCGAGCGGAAGGAGTCCGCGAGCGCCTTCGTGTCGAACGGCGCTCGCCACTCCTTGCCGTCCAGCTGCCAGCGGACCGTGTGCGTGGTCTTGCGCTTGCCCTTGTAGACCGACGTCTTCCAGATCTTGACGTTGTACGTCGAGCCGTCCATCAGGCAGCGTCCTCGCGGTTGTCCAGCCAGTGGTTCAGGTCGCTCCTCCGCACCCGCAGGTCACCGTTGGGCAGTTTGATGCACCGCGGGGCGCGCTTCTTCTGCCGCCAGTCGTAGAAGGTGGAGCGTGAGATCTTCAGCTCTCTGCAGACCTCTGCGAGCGTGAGCATGTCGTCTTGCGAGCGATACGCGGCCGTCGTCACCGCGTGCTCCTCTCATCCATAGGTCCGGGGCGGGGGCGTCATTCACCAGGTGCGCCACTGCCCGCCGTGGGCCAAATGCCGGGGCGAGCCGGGGCCCGACCCGGTTCGCCCCCTTCTGGGAAGTCCGCTACAGCCGCTACAGCGCTACAGCGCAGGTCAGCGGTCGGTTTTCTGTAGCGGAGGGGTGGCGTGTAGCGGCTACGCCCGCGGTGCCGGGTGGCGGGCGTAGCCGCTACACGCTTCGGTGCCGCTACACGATTACGGGGTCTGAGCTGGGCTGTAGCGGCGTAGCGGCTGTAGCGCAGTCCTGAGGAGGGGGGCAGTAGCGTGCCCACGCGTCTTCCAGGTCGGCGGCGACGAAGCCTTTGAGGACTCCGCCGACGGTGCGGATGTTCCGGGAGCGGATGGGCTCGTTGTCGGCGGTCATGTACTCACCGAGCATCCGGGACAGGCGCCGGTTGTCGAGCGGCTTGCCGTCCAGGTCGGCCCACGGGGCGTCGTCCAGGGCGTTGAGCCGGTCCAGGATGGCGACGGTGGGGAGACGGTCGATGCCGATCAGCACGTGGTCGCGCAGGTCGGTGAGCAGCCGGATACCGAGGCTGTGCTTGTCGGTGGTCTGCGCCGCTTTGACCAGCCTCGTGCATGCCTGTCGGGCGCGGTCCGGCCAGGGGCCGCCGGCGGCGTCGGCGACGGCGAGCAGGGGTTCCCACACGTCCGCCGGCCGGTCGGTGACTCCGTCGGGCATCTCGGGCCAGGCACCGAGCACGAAGCCTCGTGCTTGTTCGGCCCAGGCGGCGAGCCGGTCACGGAGTGCGTGGCCCTCGGCCTCGTGGATGCGGGCCCGGAAGGCTTCCACCTTCTCGTTGCGTGCCCGGCGGCGCATGCGGATGATCACGGAGCGGGTGAGGATCGTGTCGGGCAGGGAGCCGAGCCCGGCCACCGCGACCGCGCAGTACGAGGGGAACGCCTGCACGGTCTGGTTGCCGCCGTCACCGATGCACCGGTAGGTGACTCCGGAGCGGCGGTGTCCGGCGTTGAGGAAGCCGCGGAGTTCTTCGTTGTCTCCGGCTTTGGGGCCGAAGACGGTGTCGATCTCGTCGAAGAGGATCGTGGGCCGTCCCTGGCTGCCGGACACCGCCCGGAAGAGGGCGGCCGGGGAGGCGTTCACGGCGACCATGGGGTGGGGCACGAGGGTTTCCACGATCTCCAGGGCGCGGGACTTGCCCGAGCCCGGCTCGGGGGAGAGGAACGCGAGCCGCGGGGTGGAGTCGAAGCAGTCGAGAAGGTGGGCGTGGGCGTCCCACAGCGCGACCGCGATGTAGGCGTCGTCGGTGGGAAAGACGTTGAACCGGCGGTGGAACGCCTCCACCTCGTCCAGCACAGCCGCTCCGTCGATGGCGATCACGCGGCGGCCCTCCCTTCCGCGAGGGCGGCGGGCCGGCCGGTGCAGAAGTGCTTGTGCGCCTCGTAGTCGTTGACCAGGTCGGCCACGGCGCGGTCGCCGGTGGCGGTGGCGGTGTGGCCGCAGGTGCAGGCGTAGGCGGCGGTGGGGGTGTCGCCGTAGCGCTTGGACCAGCGGGCGCCGTCCCAGTGGTGGCGGTAGGCCGGCGGGGCGTAAATGCGGATGCCGGGCGTGGCGGGCGTGGGGTCCTCGGAGCTGTGGCTCGCCTCGTCGGCCGGGAACCGCTTCGCGCGCGGACGAGCTGAAAGGACGCCCTTACGGGCGGCGTCCTTTTCGGCGCCCGCTGGAGGTGGTGGTGCGGCCGGGGCGGCGGCGTCCGGCTCGTGGGCGCGGCAGTCAGCCGGAGCGGAGCGGTTGGTGGTCATGCCGCCCCCGTTCCGCTCAGGCCGTTGGTAACGGCGCGCTGCGCGTAGGGCTCGGGCACCCCGAGTGAGACCGCGGCGGCCACGATCTCCTCGCCGATGACGTTCAGCCCGCATGGGCCGGGGCACTGGGCATGCTGGCCGGCGAGGAACCGGGCCACGCCGAACGCCTGTGATGCGGCGCCTGCTTCGGTGCGGGAGCGCACCTTGGCGAGTCCGCGTTCAAGGCCGGCGCGCACGTACCGCTCGGTGTGCCGGCAGCCGGTGGCCACGGCCGGGTTCCAGGTGACGGGCTCGGGTGGTGAAGAGGCCACCCCCCTCCCCCGCTCCGGGGCGGGGGTGGTCTCTTCCCTCACCGCGAGCGCGCGGACGGCCGACGGCAAGTCCCTCATGGTGCCGGTGCCGGGCCCGAGCCACCGGGCGTAGGACATCAACGACTTGATGTCCACGCCGGGCCGCACCGCGTTGTGCGACCGCATGGTCCCCCGGTAGATCCAGTGCTCGCCGCGCGTCGTCGGCACCGTGCGGGTGGCCGGCAGGGTCTCGCGGGCCCACGCGACGGCCGCCGCGTTGTCGAGGTCCACGACGGTCAGCCCGGCGCCGGCGGGGTGGTAGGCGACCGTGCGGGCCTCCCGCCAAGCCGGAGCCCACGCCGGGGAGGTGACGACGTCGGTGTCGGCCGTGGCGGCGGCCCAGCCGTGGCAGGGGGCCGGGCAACGGCAGGCGCCGGCGCCCTTCATGTGAGGTCGGCCGCCGCAGGTGTTGCCCGAGCAGGAGGGGCAGTTGCCCACCGGCAACTTCCCTTCCCGCAGCGGCAGCACCGGCACACCGGCCTCCGCGAGCTCGACGGCGGTCCGTAGGAGGTCTTCTCCTGGATTCGTGGCAGGAGGCCGCGTGGTGGTGCGGTCGGATGTCATGCTGGGAGCTCTCCTGTTTCTGCGAAGGGACGGAGAGCCGGGGCGGGCGCGGTCTTGTGGTGAGAGGCGCCCGCCCCGGGCGTGTTCAGGCGGCCGGTTCGAGGTCTTCGCCGGTGATGGCTTCGGTGACCATGGCCACCAGGTCTCGGGCGGCCGGCGGGGTGACGGCGTTGCCGAGCATCAGGACGCGGGTGCGCTTGTCGCGGGCCAGGAGCCGGTAGTCGTCGGGGAAGGCCATGGCCGCGGCGTACTCGTGGGGTTCGAGCATCCGGAAGCGGCATTCCTCCAGCGAGGTGACCGTTCCGCCGTACAGGGCGCCGTGCCGGTCCACGGTGGTCACCGTGGGCAGGGGCTGTGCGGCCGGGCGGGCGGTGCCGTTGCTGTAGTAGGGCACCACCAGGTCCGGGGCGGTCACGAGGCCGTGGTGATTGCCGCCGGCCGTCACGGTGGCCAGCGGCCTGCTGATGGCGCGGTGGGAGGAGCCGCCGCCGCGCAGCTCCACCATGTACGGCGGCAGGGCCAGCCCGGTCTCGTTGCGGGTGGTCACGGTGCGCAGGGGCGCGGAGGCAGGTGCGGCGCGCTTGCCGTCCCGCCCCTCCACGGGCACCGCGAGGGGTTCGGCGAACGCGGTGAAGCCGGCCCGGATGCGGCGCATGGTGTCGGCCGCCAGCGGGCGCTTGCGCTCCCCGATCGCCGCCGCGGGCAGGGTCCAGTCGATGGCCTCCACCGCGGGTCGTACCTCCGGCTCCACGACCGTGTTGCGGCACGCGGTGCGGGGGCAGCGCCACAGGTACTGGGCGCGGCGGCCGTAGCGGCCCCAGCGCCGCTCGGGCCGCTTGAACGCCTGCATGGCCCTGATGCGCCCGTGGGTGGGACAGGTGGCTTGGGGGCGGGTCCACTTGTCGAAGTCCGGTCGCTTCTCCCCCGTGCGCCACAGCACCACGTACATCCTGTCGCGGGACTGTGGCGCGGCAGGGCCGAAGCGGGCGGCATGCATGGAGTTCAGCCACACGATGTGGTGTTCGTAGCCCCAGGCGTGCAGAGCCGCCAGCCACGCCTGGAACGCTGCCCCGGGTGCTTGCTCGGGCCCCCACCAGTAGGCGTCCACGACGTTCTCCACGATGATTGCCCGATAGCGGTGGGCTTCGGCGAAACGGGGTACGTCGTGCATGGTCGCCCGCGAGCGGATCGCCACCTCATCGGCCCCGTCCTCGGCGAACAGTCCGTCGGTGTGCCCGCCGTGGCCGCGTCGACGGCCTTTGGCGATGGAGTGGTTGGTGCACTCCGGCGATGCCCACAGCAGGTCTGTGGTCGGGTAACGGCGCGGGTCGACCTGGGAGAGGTCGGCGCAGTCGTGGTCGGCATCAGGGTGGTTGGCCTGGTGGGTGTCGACGGCGTGCCGGGCGTGGTTGGCGGCCATGCGCACCCGTACGCCGGGTACCGCGATGGCACCCGTGGAGGAACCACCGGCGCCACAGAACAGGTCGGTCAAGGTCAGCACGAAGGCTCTCCTGTTTCTGCGAAGGGACGGGGAGCCGGGGCGGGCGCGGTCTTGTGGTGAGAGGCGCCCGTCCCGGGCGTAAGCAGTGGCCCAAGCGCGGCCATAGCGGAGCTAAAACGGTGGTTGGGCGTCCGCGGCCGCGTTGCTGCCGGGCGTGTCCCACGCGTTGGCGGTCGGGCTCTGTGTGGGGCGCTTGCCGCTGATCTGGACGGTGGTGAAGCGGACGGAGGCGCCGATGTCGTCGATCTCGACGGCGAGCATGGAGCGGTTCTCGCCCTCCGGGGTGGTCCAGTCGTGCTGGCGCATCCGGCCGGCCGCGACGACGCGGGAGCCCTTGGTGAGGCTGTCGGCGACGTGTTCGGCCAGGGTGCGCCAGGCGGTGCAGCGGTAGAAGGCGGTGGTGCCGTCCTTCCACTGGTTCGTCGTGCGGTCGAAGGCGCGCGGGGTGACGGCGATCGTGAACTTGGCGAGCGGGGCGCCGGAGTCGGTGAACTTCAGCTCCGGGTCGCCGGTCAGGTTGCCGACCAGGGTGATCGGGGTCTCTCCGAAGGACATGCCGGTGTCTCCCCTCAGTGCTTGGAGCGGGCGAGTGTCAAGGCGATGCCCCCGACGCCGATGGGGCCGGCCGCGGCGGCGATGACGGTGGCGGTGTGGGCGGCTGCGTCGAGCAGCATGCAGAGGGCGGCGACCAGGCCCCAGCCGCCGGCCACGGCGGCTCCGGCGATGACGAAGGGGATCAGCAGCCGGTGCCAGTGCCGGGGGGCGCGGGTGGGGTCTGCGGTGGGGGCGACGATGACGATGGGTTGGCCGGTGGTTTCGGCGCGGCGGTAGGCGTCGGCGCTGATGTGCGGCGCTATGCCGCCTAACCGCGCGTCGGGCAAGGGTCGTTGGCGCATGCGTTCCTCTCCTGTCAGGTGACGTTTTGGAGGGCTTTGATGAGGGCCGTGCACAGTCGCGTGATCGGGGCGGCGGCTCCGGTGCCGGCGGTGAAGAAGCCGAAGAGGAACACCGCGATCGCGGTCGGGACGCTGACTGCGCGGGCGCGGATGGCGGCGATGGTGAGGATGCCGAGGACGAAAACGGCGGACAGTGTCAGGGCCAACGCGGTCTCCCGTCAGAGGGTGCGAAGCCTTGCTCCAGGGCAAAGGGGCGCCCGCTTCGGACGTGGTCGGCGGGCACCTGATGGTTACGGTGTGTGTTCGCAGTGGGGCGTGGCTACTGGGTAGTGGGTACTGGGGCCCCAGTAGGGAGCGCTGATGGCAGGCGCTTAGGGGGCGCGTTGGCGTGTCCAGTGGGTAGTGGGGAGCGCCCCGTTCCCCACTACCCGGTAGCTGAGCGTGATGGGCTCAGGTGTGGTCGGGGTGGATGTAGACCGAGTGCGGTCCGTTCTCCCGGTAGGTGAGCTCTCCGCGGTCCACGGCTGCCTGGAGGGCGGTGCGGACGGTCTTACGGTCCTTGCCGACCAGCTCTGCGATGGCGGACGGTTTCATGCCGATGGGGCCGGCGGATTCGATGGCGTCGAGCGCCTCGGCGAGCCAGTCCGGCCCCTTGTCCCGGCTCTGCTCGCTGTCGGTCGCCTCCGGGGCGGGGGTGTGGGCGGGGCTGTCGCGTAGGGCGGAGAGGTTCAGCCCTTCGTGCGGAGGGCGGTCCGCGCGCGAGGGCCGGGTGGGTTCGGCGGTGGTGCCGAAGTGGTCGTCGATCTCGCGCATGAGCTTGCGGGCCAGGTCGTCCGCTTCACTGTCCGGGCGGTCGCGTAGCGCGCTCAGGTTGAGCCCGTCGCGAATCGGGCCAGCGTCCGCTGGGGGCTTGTGCGCGCTGGTGGGGGTGAGGGGCGTGGAGCTGTGCATCCAGGCGATGCGCTCGGCGTTCCAGCGCTCGGCGTAGGCCGTCCCGGCGGCGTGGGCGGAGATGGGGTCGAGCACCGGGTGGCGGGCGGAGGTGGCGGCGACGATGTTCCGGATCTGGTTGGGCAGGATGCGCCAGCACTTGAACGGAGCGGCGGGCGACTCGGGGGTGGCGAGGAATCCGGAGCCCTTGTAGGGGGCGTGTTCGACGCGCAGGCCACGGGAGTCGGGGAAGAGCTTGGACAGGTCCATGCCCTCGGTCTCACCGCCGGTGAGCGCGACGCGGACTTTCGCCTCCCGACGGATCATGAGGTTGCCCAGGACGGAGCCGGTGGCGCCGAGGGCGGTGAGGATGGTGCGCACGCCCATGGCGCGGGCGATGCGGATGACCTCCAGGAGTCTGTCCGCCAGGAGGCGCATGCTCTTGTCGGTGCTGGCAAGGATCTCCGCGCCCTCGTCGACCACCAGCATGATTTGGGGGATCGAGGGGCTGACGGGGAGGAGATCGGTGTTCTCGCGGGCGAGGAGGTCCTGGTAGGCCGTTTTGCGGTGGCGGGCGATGCGCAGCGCCGTGTCGAGCATGCGCAGGGCTTCACTGTGGGTGGAGGCAAGCCAGTCGATGCCCGGTCGCACGCTGCCGCTGGGGTGGCTGAGCGCCGGTAGCACCCAGGGCAGCCCGGCCGATCCGGCGTTCAGGTCGATCACCCAGGTCAGCACGTCGGTGGTGCGGGCCAGGCCGGCGAGGATGACGTGGACCATGTTGGTCTTGCCCGAGCCGGTGGGGCCGACCACCAGGGCGCACTGTTCGCGCAGGTAGGTGCGGATCTCCTCGGCGTTGGAGCGGTAGCCCCAGGGGACGCCGGTGTGGAGGGACAGCGGCCCGTAGTCGGTGGGGTAAGCGCGTTCCTCCTCCAGCACGTTGGCCGTGGTCACGTCGACCAGGACGCGACCCTGGTGGATTCCGGGGTGGGCGATGGCGGCACAGCCGTGCGGCAGGCGGGCGTCGGCCGACAGCCGGGGCGATTCCTTGCGGATCTGCTGGTAGGTGGCGCCGCCGGCCGGGAGTTCGGCATCCAGGGTGAAGCCGGTGCCAGCCGGCCACATGTCCACCGCCAGCACGCGCACGCTGATTCCGCACACGCGCTGGATGCGCTCCACCCACTCGGCCGCGATCGCCCGCCGCTCCGCGGAGAGCTCTCGCGCCACCTGGCGCTCGGCCGCGGACAGCGCTTCGTCCTCACGGGCCTCTTCGTACAGGGCGGTGGAGTGGGCGGCGGTGCCGATGCCTACGGCGATGGCGGCGAGGGAGCCGAGAGCGGCCCAGGTGAGCGGGCCGTGGGTGATGGCCCATGTGGTCCATCCGGCGCCCACCAGCCACGAGGCGGCTCGGGCAGCCAGGGTACGGCCCGCGTTACGCAGCCGCAGCCCTGCGGCGGTGTGACCGATCGCGCCGGCGGCACCGACGGCCAGGGCCCAGCTCGGCGGCATGGAGGTGGCCGCGCCGGTGGTGGCGACGGCGAAGGCGCCGGTGGCGGCGGACACAGCGCCGGTGACCGGTCCGTGGCCGGCGGCCCAGTCCCACACCGGCCCTTTGTCGCCCGCTTCCCGCCCCCGTGTGGCGCGGCGGCCCGAGGACGTGGTCGAGCCGGGCATCAGACGTTCCACTTCTTTTCGGCCTCGGGGCCGTTGCGGGGGTCCTCGTGGCGGGCGATGTCGGGTTCGTGGACACGGCGGAAGAGCGGGCCCAGGTCGGCGGCGGCATCCACCGCGGCCAAGAGGGTGCGGTGGATGTCGTCGAAGCCGTCGGCCACCGCCTTCTCCATGGGGAACTCGCGGTCCGATCGCTCTGCCAGGATGCGGAAGGTGCTGGCTATCGAGGTCAGGGCCTCGGGCAGGTTCTCCACCATGGCCAGGATCTCCATGCCGTCGTCCGGGTCGTAAGTGCGGGCAGCGCTCTCCATCTCGGCGGCGGCTTCCTCGAAGCGGAATCCAGACACGTGCATGACCTCCTTGGATGTGGTGGTGGATGTGCACGGAGCCAGGCCGCGGGGGCGCTCGACCCGGTCCCTCACCTCCAGCCGGTCGCCGGCGGCCGCGCTGTCGGCGGCGGCTTCCTCCGCCCGGCGGCGTTCGCGGATCGCGGTGTCGCGGGCATCGCGATCGGTCCTGGCCTGGCCCATCAGGCGCCGGTACAGGCGCCGACCGGGATGCATCAGGCCCGGCAGGCCCAGCCGACGGCCCAGCGGGGTCGAGACCAGACCGGCCAACCCCACCGCGCCACCCAGCGCAGCCGCCAGCAGCCGGCGTCCCTGCATGCGCGCCGCCGAGCGCCACAGCGCCCGGCGGGCCCGGCGGCGGGCCGGGGCCTTACGCACCGCCGACCGTTTGGCCGCAAGCGACCGCGCGTTCCTCGTGTCCCGCGCTGCACGCGACCGGCCCACCGCCGCGTCGCGCGCCGCCGCAGCCTTCGTCATCCCCCGGGCGAGACCGCGGCCGAACGGGCCCCGCGCCGACGCCCTGGCCCCACGGGCCGTGGCCCGAGCCGCCCGACGGGCGTCCGCCACCCGGCGACGATCCGCAGACATCCGAGCCCGCGCTGCCGACCGGGAAGGCGCCGGGTGCGCGCGGGCCGCCCGCACCCTCCCCAACCCGCCTCGGCCGCCCGCATGCCGGGGTGTCGCGTTCCACCCGCCCAGGCGCGAGGCCGAAGCACTACGGCGCCCGGCACCGGACCGGCTAAGCCCGCCGCCGCCCACGACCCCTCGTGCCGCATGCCGGCCGGCAGGCGTACGAGAAGACCGGCCGCCACGGAGATGGCCCGACGGGGTCTTTCCTGCCCTGCCAAAAGCACGGCCACGGCCGCCAGCCGAGCCCGTACCGGCGAAACGAGAACCCGCACGAGAGCCTGCGGCCCGCGACCCGCCCCAGCCGGAGCGAACCGAACGAGGCGAACCAGACGATCGGCGACTACCCGAGCCCCCCTTCCCCTCCCTACGGGTGGTGCGCCGACGGCTGCCAGCAGCGGCGGCGGCCCCCACCGCCGCCATACCGGCTGCGGCCACCACCAGGGCCACCGGTCCACCGGCCAGCGCAGCCGACGACAGCAACCCGACCGTGGTGTTCGCCCCAGACACCGCCAGCGGCACCACGGGGAACCCACCGGGCGTGTGCCCCGGCACCAATGCCTCCTCGGCCGAGGCAGGAGCGGGCGGCGACGGGGCCCCCTCCGCCGGAGAGACGGCGGCAGACCCGGGGACTACCGGGTCCGCAATGACATCGGACATGCTGAGAGCACTCCTTCGCGAAGGAAGAGCGGGGCCCGGCCGCTGGCTGTGGAAGGTGGGCGGCCGGACCCCGCGGCGGCGTTGTCGAGCGGCTCAGAGCTCGTTGCGCTCCAGCGCGAAGTACATGACGTTCGCGTTGGCCAGCTCCGGGTGGTCCACCGCCATGTGCTTCTTGATGGACATGAACGCGTCGTGGCGGGTGGCGCCGGCCGGCGGCGTCCATGTGCCGTACTCGGTGAATGTCACGCGGCCCGGGATCTCCACGGTCATGACCCAGTGGTGGCTTCCCTGCGGCGTGGAAGCGGCCGTGGTGGTCTGTTCCTTGTGGTCGGTCTGGGTGGTCACGATGTCCTCCAGGGGCGGGTACGGGGGTCGAAAAGCGGTGCGGTGTCGGCACCTACGGCCGGGCTACCGGTTGGCGAAGGCGTGCAGGTGGACGGGCACGTCGGCGTAGGACCCGAGGGCGCTGAGCACCTGGTAGCCCCCGCCGGCGTTCTCGCGGTGGTCGACTTGGTCGACGGCGATGTTCAGCGCTTCGCGCCAGGTCTCGAACGCCTGGAAGGAGCCGGGCCCGTGCAGGGCGATGCCGATCCCGCGCACCACCTGTGTGGGGGTGACGAGGGTGCCGACGCTGTAGTCCGCGGCCGGCAGTCCCGGCAGTTCGGTGAGCATGCGCGCGAGCGTGGACGCGGTACTGCTCTGCTCGCGCACCGTGGCAGGAGATGTGCTCATGCGGGCACTCCAAGAGGGTCGACAGCTGACTGGGGGGCGTGCTGCGTGTCGGGATAGGCGCAGGTCACGCATGTGCCGAGGGAGGTGGGGATGACGTATCCGGCGTCCCTGCGGCATTGGGGGCAGGTGCGGCGGGCGAGCATCGCCAGCGCGAGCGCGCCCCACTTGCGCGCGGTCATCGGCCGCACCGGTTGGGCAAGCTCGACGCGGTACAGGTAGGCGACCGCCGCGCCGGACTTGCGCCGCCGTGAGCGGTACATCACCTGCGCGGCGACCGGCTGGCCACCGGGCCGTAAACCCCGGGCCCGCAGCTGCCGGCGGGTGGCCATCCCTTCCGGGGCGAGCTTCCACGGGTAGGTGGGGATGCCGTAGCGGGCGCCGGACGGGTCGAAGCACCGGCTGAACGCAGGGGAGGTCACGACATCACCCCCGCCCCCTGCCGCTGTCCGTCGGGCACGGCGACCAGCCGCGGCCGGCGGGCCACGCCTTCGTCTTCGAGCTGCTTGTAGACCTTGTGGACGTAGGAGGTGGAACGGGTGGAACGCCGGGCCGCGTCCGGGATCGTGGCCCCTTCCACCCAGCACGCGCGGATGATCCGCGCGGCCTCCTCGGCCGGGAGTTTCACCACCCGCTCGCCCCGCGGAGCGGACGAGGAGGAAGACGGTGGAACGAGCGGGGTATGCACCCGGCTTCCACCACAGATGACCAGCGACAAACGCCCCACCCCCGCAGACCCCGCAGCCCGGGGCGCCAGCGCAGCAGGGGCGGTGAGGCCGCGGGCGGAAGCCGGGGGGAAACCGGCGTCTTCCACCCGTTCCACCCGCGCGTCCACCCGGGCGTCGGCGGCGTCCACCTCATGCTGAAGATCTCCGATGCGGGCGAGGATCGCCCGCCGGTAGTGGCTGATCGCCTCCGCCAGGAGGATCAGCAGCACGGGTGGAACGGAGTGGAGGACCAGCGCGGCGGGGTCCACCTGACGCGGCACACCGAAAGGCGCGCCGGCCGGCCACAGGGCGCTCCAGCAGTTCATCAGCCACGTGCCCACGCCGGCGAACCAGCGCAAGGCCGACGCCCAGCCCGAGGGGTGCACCCCGTGCTCGGAGAGCCGTCCGTCAGCGATGAGACCCGCTCCGAGCGCGAGCGCCACCATCGGGTCCAACAGCCACGCGATCCACGGCGAGACGTGGTGATCGATCGCGAAGAGCGTCACGTTCGTCGCGGTGAAGACCAGCGCCACCAACGCCACCACAACCAGCACGCACGTCAGGCGCGACTGGAGCCGCCGCAGAGCAGCGATCTGCTCAACAGGCGTCAGAGAGCGGTTCACAGCGCCGCCCCCAGACCGCCGACGGGCCCGCCCGGCTCGCGCCCAACCGAGGCGTTTCGACGGCTGGGCGCCGCGGGGTAGTCCGGGGGCACCAGGGGCGGGTGGTCGAGGATCTGGTGGCGCTGTTCGGCGAGCTGGCCTTGCCGGTAGCGGCGCGGGTGAAGGGCGCGGTAGAGGTGATGGCGCAGCGCTGTCACCGGGCACCCCCCGACACTGTGGTGGTGCCGGGCCGTCCGGCGCGGCGGCCGTTGACCGTGGCCATCACCGGCTCCCGGCCATCGGCGATCGACCAGCCGCCGCCGGCGCGCTTGACGGCGTACATCGCCTCGTCCGCCCGCCGGAGCATGACGGACAGGTCGGCTGTACCGTGGCGGGGGTGGTGCCACTGGGCGCCGATGGAGGCGCCCACCGACACCGGCCCGCCCTCGATGCGGATCGGCTCGCACAGCCAGGCGTGCAGGTCGTTCAGGTGCCAGGGCAGGTCCCGCACGTCCGCCAGGCGCGCGGCCGCGGCGAACTCGTCCCCGCCCAGCCGGGCGGCGGGCCCCTGGTCCTCGCTCCATTCGGCTAGCCGCGTGCCCACCTCACGGATCACCGCGTCCCCGGCCGCATGCCCCGCGGTGTCGTTGAGCTGCTTGAAACCGTCAAGGTCGACCAGGACCACCGCGGCCGGGCCCCGGCGCAACACCCGACCGGCCCGCGCCTGGAAGTCCGGGCGGCGCAGCAACCCCGAGAGCGGGTCCGTGCGGGCCGCCGTCAGCCGGCGCCGTAGGAAGAGGCCGTGCAGCGACCAGCCGGCCGCCAGCGGAGCAGCCGCGGCCACCGTGTGCAAGATCTGGCTCATGCCGCCTCCACCCCGGTGTCGTCACGGCCGGCCACGGTGGGCTCGGTGCGGCGGGTGGCATGCAGGAAGGGCACGGTGCGCATCAGCGCGTCGGCGTACAGCGCGTCCCAAGCAGCGATCTCGTCACCAGCCGCCCCCTCGGCGGCCAGATCGGCGATCACCTCGCGGGCCACGTCCAGCCGCGCCGCCCGCTCCTGGCGCCGCTCGGGCCCCAGGGGGCCGCGAAACAGCTCCCGGTCGATACCGAGGTGCAGCTCGACGAACTCGGCGGCATCCATGACGGGGCTGACGCTGATGTACATGCGCAAGGGCAACGCATCGCTCTCGTTCTGGGTCAGCTTGGCGCGAGCAGCGGGCAGATCGATACGATCCATGGAGGATCACCCTCCTAGCTCTGATAGGTGGGAAGTCCAGGCCCCGCCAGGTGGTGCAACCCGGCGGGGCCGTCGCGCGTTGGAGCTGTTTTCAGCGGCTCCCCTCACCCCGGCCCGTTCAGCGCGAAAGCGCCGGACGGGCGGAGGAGGCAGCCGGCCGCAGCGCGGTCGCCGCGGCGGAAGTGCTGAACGCTGAGCTGTGTCTCCTTCCGGGAGCGCGCTCCCGTTTTCAGGCGCATGGAGACGTGACCTTTCGGTCTAAGCCATCCGGTTGCCAAGGGTGTCCGGTGCCCTCAGCCCCTCTCAGGGCCGCCTTTGTCGTGCGCGCACCGCCAAAGCGATGCATGTATTACATGCCTCTCACCGTGGCAGGTCCAGCCCGTCTCGTCAACCCTCGGGTTTTTGGATCTAGGCCCTGCCGCCATCGGCCAGCGACATGACCAGCTTGGCGTCGAAGGCCGGGACGTTGGACTCCGCGCATGTACGACTTGCGTCCGGCTCGCTACAGTCGAAGTCGTCCCAGGACGTCCCGGACAGGGAAGGTCGTATGGCGAACGAGCGGTTACGCGGGGCGATTGTGGAGAGTGGGCTCACGCTCGACCAGGTCGCGGAGCGCCTCGGGGTTTCTCCCAAGACCGTTGAGCGCTGGATCTCCGAGCCGAAGCGCAAGCCGTATCGGAGGTTTCAGTACGCCGCAGCATCGCTGTTACGGCACGAGGTCTCCTACCTCTGGCCGGAAGAGCGCACCGCCGAAGAGGTCACCGCCTCCAGCGACTCCGAGGTGCTGAAGGTCTATCCCCACCGCTCGGTCGTGCCACAAGAGGCTTGGACGCAGCTCTACTCCAGGGCTACCGAACACTTCGACGTGCTCGTGTACTCGGGCTTCTGGCTCACGGAGGACCCGCGGTTCCATCGACTCGTACGGGAGAAGTCAGCGGCCGGCGTACCTGTCCGCTTCATGATGGGCGACCCGAGCAGTGCTGCCGTCGCCGTCCGCGGGGACGACGAAGGCATCGGGACAGCCATGGCGGCAAAGATCCGCAATGCCTTACTGAATTACGCGCCGCTATTTCGCTTACCCAAGGTTGAGTTCCGCCTTCACAGAACCACGCTCTACAACTCCATCTACCGGGCGGATGAAGAGCTACTGGCCAACGGGCACGTCTATGGCGTCGGCGCCTACCTGGCGCCAGTGCTCCATCTTCAACGCGTTCCAGGAGGCGAGCTGTTCGACACCTACGCAGAGAGCGTGGAGCGCGTATGGGAAAGCGCCCGCACCATCACTTCGCCCACCGACTATGAAGGCAGCACATCATGAGCCGTACTGACTACTTCCGTGATCCGAACGCCCCGGCGGCCAATTCAGTCGTGCCGTCCGTCACGGCCATCGTCCGGAATGAACAGGGGCATCTCCTGCTTATCCACAAGACTGATAACGATCTGTGGGCCCTGCCGGGCGGTGGGCACGACGTCGGCGAGAGCATTGCAGAGACAGTCGTGCGCGAGGTCGAGGAGGAGACCGGCATCTCAGTGGTGGTCGAAGACGTTGTGGGTCTGTATACAGACCCACAACACGTTATGGCGTACGACGATGGCGAAGTTCGCCAACAGTTCTCCATCTGCTTCCACGCCCGGCCGGTCGCTGGCACTTTGCGCACCAGCTCCGAATCGAAGGAGGTCCGCTGGGTCCCCCCAGCGGACCTCGAAAAACTCGACATCCACCCGTCGATGCGGCTCCGCATCGCTCACGGCCTGGACGAGTCACGTACTGCGCCCTACATCGGTTGAGAGACTTCCCGATTCGCGTCGAGCCGTTCCTCGACCCGCCGCACGGCCGCGTGGATTTCGGGCGCGGCGCGCTGGATGAAGCGCCCCACGATCGTGTCGGGCCCGTACCGCCCGAGGATCTCCGACACCCGGGCTTCGGAGGATGTGCGGCCACCGTCGGGGGTCGTGGTCATGTCGCAGAAGAGCATCGCGTCCACCAGCTCCGGGCGCTCCAACTCGAACTCGGTCTCGAGGTCCCGGCGGAGCCCCCTCTCCTCGGCCTCCAAGAGGGCGCAGGAGTGATGGGCCACGAGGCGTACGACACGATCGTCCACGCCTTCCTGGTCACGGAGGAAGCGTGCGCCGTCGAGCGGGTGGAAGCCTGTGGTGGCGATCCGAGGCGAGTACCCGATGTCGTGGAGAACGGCGGCCGCCTCCATCACCGCGGCGTCCCTGCCCAGGATCGGCTCAAGGGAACGAGCCCGCTCAGCCACTCCGAGGGAGTGCGACCAGCGCCGCGGGAGCGGCTCGGACAGCAGCGATTCGGCGAGATCGTAGGCGCGCTCAGTGGGGCTCATGGCCACCAAGGCTACGAGGTGCTGCTGTCGTCAGGCAGGGCGCGAACCTGGCGCCGGCGGTTCGGTCCCATCACGATGAGCCCGCGGCCCTCCAACTGGGCGATCGCCGAGCGCACGGCGGTGCGGGAGACGTCGAACCGCTGGCAGAGCTCGTTCTCGGAGGGGAAGGTGTCACCCACGGCGACGCCATCGGACCGGAGGAGGTCCGTCACCTTGTCGACAAGCGGACGCCGGTCCCCGGTCCCTGCCACGTACCAGCCGGCCCCCTGCACCGACTCGATGACACCCTCAGTCTTGAGGACCTTGAGAGCCCGGCCGACCGTGGATCGCCCCACGCCGTACGTGTGCATCAGCTCCGCCTCGGAGGGCAACGCTTCGCTGATCTTGCCCTTCTCGATCTTCCGACGCAGGGACTCCGAGATCTGCAAGTACGTACCCCGCGGACTGACCTGCGGCACGCGACCTCCCGTTTTCATCCTCCTGGCGTCCGCGCCATCTCAACGGCGTGCTGACCAAACACCAGGACCACCTAGGAATGTTACTGGGTGGGGTCGCCCCGCGGGCGCGGGCAGCAGTGGACAGTTGCCGCATCGGAGGGCGCGGGCCGCAGCGGCTCCCGGGGAACTGGCGGAGAAGCTCGCCGTCCGCGAACCTCTCCGACCGAGAAGCCGCAGGTCAAACAGGTACCGCCACTACATACGCCAGGCGCCTTCTAAGCGCTTGGCCGCAGGTTCGAGTCCTGCCGGGGGCGCAAACCGGCCCTCACCTGCGAGAACGGGTGGGGGCTCGCTTCGTTTCGGCCACGCACACGCGGGATGCGCCAAGCGCCTCTCCGAAAAGGCGCCCGGGCGCGCGGGCCGCTGTCGCGGGCGCGGTCTCCGCCGGGCGGGAGAGGAGGCGGCGGGCGCGGATGTGGTCCGCGGGGCGGTTGACGGACTCGACCGCCACCAGCCGGTGGCCCCGGAAGCAGAGCACCGAGAAGCGGCCCGTGGCCGGGTCGCCCGTGACCGCCGCGCGGTCGTGGCCCGCGGACATGCCGACGATCTGCACCTTCACCGCGTACTGGTCCGTCCAGAACCACGGCACCGTCACATACGGCTCCGGGCGGCCGCAGATGCCCGCCGCCACGTAGCGGGCCTGGTCCATCGCGTTCTGGACCGACTCCAGCCGGATGTGGCCGCCCGCCTGGCGGCTGGGGAAGCGCGCGCAGTCCCCGATCGCGTGGATCGCCGGGTCGCTCGTCCGCAGATACTCGTCCACCAGGATGCCGTCCCCCACCGCCAGGCCCGCCGAGGCCGCCAGGGACGTGTCCGGCAGCACCCCCGTGCCGATCAGTACGAGATCGGCCGGAAGCCGTGTGCCGTCGGCCAGTTCGACGGCCCGAACCCGGCCGCGCGCGTCCCCCGCCAGCGCCGTCACCCGCCGGCCGACCAGCACCGTCACCCCGTTCCGCGCGTGCTCCGCGGTCAGATACGCGGACACCTCCCGCGACACCGACCGGGCCATCACCCGCTCCCTCGCCTCGACCACCGTCACCGCCACGCCCTGGACGCGGGCCGCCGCCGCGGTCTCCATCCCGAGGAGGCCGCCGCCGATCACCACCAGCCGGCGGCCCGGCGCCAGCCGGTGCCGCAGGGCCGCCGCGTCCGCGAAGCTGCGCAGCGGCTGGACGCCGTCGAGGGCCGCGCCCGGCACCGGCAGCGGGCGCGGGCGGGCGCCCAGCGCCAGCACCAGTCGGTCGTACGGCAGCCTGCGGCCCGACGCCAGCACGACCCGCCCCTCCGCGCGGTCGATCGCCACCGCCCGGTCCCCCACGTGGACATCGATGCCGTGGTCGCCGAAGTACGACTCCGGGCGCAGGGCGACGTCCCGGAACTCCCCCGGCCCGATGAGGAAGCTCTTCGACAGCGGCGGGCGCAGATACGGCAGCACCCCCTCGCCGGCGACGAGCGCGACGCGGCCCGTCCAGCCGCTCTCCCGGAGCGACGTGACGGCCTGGAAGCCGGCCTGGCCGCCGCCGACGACGACCACCTGTTCCTCGACGCCCCGGACCAGCCTCAGCTCCGGGCGGGCGGCACTGGACGCGGTGGGCACGGTGGGCACGGTGGGCGCCGCGGGCGAGGGCCGGAGGGGAAGTACGGCAGCCAGGGACACAAGGGGCCTCCTTCTTCGGCGACTTCGCGGCTTCGGCATCTTCGGCGTCTTCGGCGTCTTCAGCGTCTTCGGCTCACCACGTGCGGCCCCGGGGCTCGGGGGCAGGGGTACGGTCACCGGACCGGGACGGCGGTCGGAAACGGCGGTCCGGGGCACCGGTGGTCCGGGAAAGGCTTCGCGCTTGGGCGCCGGTGTGCCACGGGCATCTCCTCAGCGGCACCCGGCGCCCTCGCACCGTGACAATCCCCGCTGGTGCGGCGCCGGAGACCCGGTGGACCGCCCCGCGGCCCCCCGCTCCCGCTCCCGCCACAGCCCCGCCAGCGCCTCCGTGTCCAGGTCGTACCCCTCCGTCCACAGCCGCGCCGCCGCCGCGAGCGCCGCGTCGCGGTCCGCCCCGGGGCCCGCCGGTTTGGCCGGCAGCAGCGGTACGGCCGCGCTCGCCCCGAGCCGTACGGCCCGGTGGCGCCGCGCGAACGTGGTCAGCGTCTGCCGCGGGCCCGCCTCCACCAGCAGCATGTCGTCGACGGCCAGCAACTCCTCCAGCGCCGGGCCGAAGTACACCGTGTCGGTCAGCTGGCGCGCCCAGAACCGGGGGCTCAGGGCGTCGTCCGGGGTCATCAGCCGGCCGGTGTAGCCGGAGTACAGCGGCACGGTCGGCGGCCGCAGCCGCAGCCCCGCGCAGAACGGCTCCAGGGCCGCGGCGGCCGGGTCCATCGCCGGGCTGTGGAAGGGACTCGTGGCCGGCACGGGCACGGCGGTGACCCGGTCCTCGGCCAGCCGCGCCGCGACCCGCGCGAGCGGCTCCACCGAGCCGGCCAGCATGGTCTGCTGCCGGGAGTTGACGGCCGCGATCGCCACGTCCCCGGTGAGGTACGCGCGCAGCCGCTCCTCGCCCGCCGCCACGGCGAGCATGCCGCCGGCCGGCAGCCGTGCCACCTCGCGCACCCGCGCGCGCAGCATCGCCACGGCGTCGGAGAGGCTCATCACCCCGGCCAGGACGGCGCCGACGAGCTCCCCCGCGCTGTGCCCGAGGAGCGCGGTGGGCCGCACGCCCCAGCCGAGCACCATGCGGGCCAGGGCGTAGTCGACGGCGAACAGCATCGGCTGCCCGCGCCGTACGTCGTCCACGCCGATACGGGGCTCCGCGGCGAGCCAGTCGGCACGCAGTTCCGGGCCGTCCTCCCCCATGAGGTCCAGCACCGCGTCGAGCGCGGCGGTGAAGGCGGCGTCGCGGCCGTGGAGGCCCGCGGCCATGCGCGCGTGCTGGGAGCCCTGGCCGGGGAAGAGCAGCGCGACCGGGCGGGGCCGGGGGCGGAGCGTGACATGGAAACCCTCCTTCCGCGCCCGTGCACGGTGCTCGCCGCGCACGGGCGGCTGTGCGGCACGGACGGCTATGCGGCACGCGCGACACACGTGGCACGCATGGCACACGCACAAGAGAACGCGGTACGTCGCGGCCCCCCCTCCGGCGCGTCGCCGAGCCGGAGGGGCGGCCGCGGGGACCGGGTCAGGCGGGGGTGGCCTGCCCGGCGTTGATGAGCTCCAGCAGCGCCCGCGGGGTCTCCGCGTCGACGACGGCGTCGTCGGGAATCCGGACGCCGTACTCGCGCTGCACCTGCCCGATGACCTGCAGCAGGGCGAGCGAGTCGTAGCCGAGCTCGATGAAGGGGGTGTCGAGGACGTCGCCGTTCAGGTCGACGCCCTCCTCCTCGCCGGCGCTCTCCCGGAGCATCCGGGTGAGATCGGCCAGGGTCACCGTGGTGCTCGCGGTGGTGGACATGGGTGGAGTCCTCTCTGTGAATCCATGGGAACCGGCGCGACCGGCTCTGCCGGCCGTTCCGGTCGGACCGGTGTGCGTGGTTCCGACCGCCGTACGTGGTCCGACCGCGGTACGTGGTCCGACGGCCGTACGCGGTCCCGACCGCTGTACGTGTGCGTCGTGCGGGTCGGTCGTGGCCCCGCGGAGCATGTGATCAGCCGGCCCGGCGGACGACGAGCGCGGCGTTGAACCCGCCGTGGCCGCGGGCGAGGACCAGCGCGGTGCGCAGCTCCGCCTCCCTCGGGGCCCCGGTGACCAGGTCGACGGGATGGTCGGGCGCGGCCCGCGCCACATGGACGGTGGGCGGGATCACCCCGTCCCGCAGCGCCAGCAGCGCGGTCGCCACATCGAGCGCGGCGCCCCCGGCCAGCAGCCGCCCGGTCATGGTCTTGGGCGCGGTGACGGGCACGGCGTACGGGCCGAACAGGCCGGCGAGGGCAGCGGATTCCGCCCGGTCCGCCTCGGGGACGCCGGCCGCGTCGGCGAAGACGACGTCGATGTCCCCGGGGGCCAGCCCGGCGTCGGCGAGGGCGTTCTCGGCGGCCCGGCGCAACCGGCACGGCCGCCCCGTACGACCGCCCCCGCCGGACCCACCGTCCCCGGCCGAACCGGAACCCTCCACACCGGAACCCCCCGGACCGGAACCCTCCGCACCGGCGGCCCCGAAGCCCCCCGTACCGCGCCTCGCGTACGGCGGCGGCGGGTCCAGCGTCGCCCCGTAGCCGACGATCTCCCCGTAGGCCCGCCGCGCCCCGCGCCGGGCCGCCCCGTCCGCGTCCTCCAGGACGAACATCGCCCCGCCCTCGCCCGGCACATGACCGCACGCGTCGGCCGAGAACGGCAGATACGCCCGCTCGGGGTCGGTCGCGGTGCTCAGCAGCCCGGACGCGATCTGCGGCACCCAGCCCCAGGGGCACAGCGCCGCGTCGACCCCGCCGGAGACCACCAGCGGCACCCCGCGGCGGATGTGCCGGCGGGCCTGGCCGAGCGCGTCGATCCCGCCGGCCTGTTCGGTCAGCAGCACCCCGCTGGGCCCCCGCATCCGGTTCCGGATGGAGATCTGGCCGGTGTTGACGGCGTAGAACCAGGCGAAGGACTGGTAGGCGCTGACGTACTCCTTGCCCCTGCCCCACAGGTTCTCCAGCTCGCGCTGACCGAACTCGACCGCCCCGCCGGAGGCCGCCGTCACCACGCCCATGCCGTACTCCGGCAGGGCGTCCGGGTCCACCCCGGCGTCCCGCAGGGCCCAGTCGGAGGCGGTGATGGCCAGCCGGGTCATGTGGTCGGTCTGCGGCATCAGCCGGCTGGGGATGTGCTCCTCGGCGCGGTAGCCGGAGATCTCGCCGGCGATCGTGGCGGGGTACTGGGCGGGGTCGAAGCGGGTGATCCGGCCCAGGCCCGACCGGCCGGCGAGGGTGGCCCGCCAGTACTCCTCGGTGCCCAGGCCGTTGGGCGCGACCACGCCGATGCCGGTGACCGCGATCCGGGTGCGGCCGGGCGCGGGCTCGGGCGCGGACGAGGACCGCGCTCCGGACGGTGCGAGTGCCGTGCTCATGTGCCGCTCCTCTCCGGCCGGGCCAGCACCATCGCGCTCTGGAAGCCGCCGAAGCCGCTGCCGACGCTGAGCACGGCGTCGGCGCGCCGCTCCCGCGCGGTCAGCGGGATGTAGTCGAGATCCAGTTCGGGGTCGGGCTCGTGGAGGTTGGCGGTGGGCGGCAGCACCCCGTGCTCCATGGCGAGCGCGCAGGCCGCGATCTCCAGGGCCCCGATGGCCCCCAGGGAGTGCCCGATCATGGACTTGATGGAGCTGACCGGGGTCGCGTACGCGTGGGCGCCCAGGCTGCGCTTGAACGCGCCCGTCTCGTGGCGGTCGTTCATCTTGGTTCCCGAGCCGTGGGCGTTGATGTAGTCGAGGGCCTCGGGCGCCAGGCGGGCCTCGGCCAGCGCGGTGTCGATGGCCTCCGCCATCTCCCGGCCGTCCGGCTTGAGCCCGGTCATGTGGTGGGCGTTGCAGCGGGAGGCGAACCCGGCGATCTCCGCGTAGATGTGCGCCCCCCGCGCGCGGGCGGCGCCCAGCTCCTCCAGGATCAGGATCGCGGCGCCCTCGCCGAGGACCAGGCCGCTGCGGGTCCGGTCGAAGGGGCGGCAGGCCGACTCGGGGGAGTCGTTGCGCGGGGTGGTGGCGAGGATGGCGTCGAAGCAGGCCGCGGTGATGGGCGAGATCGGGGCCTCGGTGGCACCGGCGACCATGATGTCCGCGGTGCCCTCGCGGATCAGTTCGACGGCGTGCCCGAGGGCGTCCAGGCCGGAGGTGCAGCCGGTGGAGACCACGGCCGCCGGGCCCTCCGCGCCGGCCGCCCAGCCCACCTCGGCCGCCATGGAGCTGGGGACGAAGTGCCGGTAGAGCTCGGGGACGGCGTACTCGTGGTCGACCTGCCAGGCGCGCCCGCCGTCGCTGACGACCACGTACTCGCGCTCCAGGCTGGTGGTGCAGCCCACGGCGGTGCCCAGGCTGGTGCCGATCCGGCCGGGGTCCGGGGCGGCGGAGTCCGCGGCGGCGGGGTCCAGGCCGCTGTCGGCGAGCGCCTCGCGGGTGGCGACGACGGCGAACTGGGCGGCCCGGTCCAGCCGGCGGATCTCCTGGGGGCTCAATCCGGCCGCACGAGGGTCGAAGTCGCACTCGGCGGCCACCCGGGAGCGGAACGGGGACGCGTCGAACAGGGAGATGGTGCGGGTGGCGGTGCGCCCGGCGGTGAGCAGTGCCCAGTACTCCTTGACGCCGATGCCGCCCGGGGCGACGACACCCAGACCGGTGATGGCAACTCTACGCATCGCCGCTACCTCGCCTTCGACGGGGCCGGGAGCCGGTGCCGGCCCGCTTCCCCTGCGGACGGAACTGTGCGGGTCACTGTCGTCCCTCTCTGTGGGCCGCTCCTTGATCTGTCATGGTTCGGCCGCCTCCTCGACAGCGGCTCGCGCGGTCGTGGACCGGCGCCCACCCGGCCGGACCGGGGGCCCGCGCCGGCCGTCACAGCGGGACGTTGCCGTGCTTACGGGCCGGGATGTCGGCGTGCTTGCCGCGCAGCACGGCCAGCGAGCGGATGAGGACCTGACGTGTTTCACCGGGGTCGATGACGTCGTCGACGAGCCCGCGCTCGGCCGCGTAGTACGGGTGCATCAGCTCGTCCCGGTACTGGCCGACCAGCCGGGCCCGGGTGGCCTCGGGGTCGTCGGAGGCGGCGATCTCCCGCCGGAAGACGACATTGGCCGCGCCCTCGGCGCCCATCACCGCGATCTCGTTGGTGGGCCAGGCGTAGGAGAGGTCGGCGCCGATGGAGCGGGAGTCCATGACGATGTAGGCGCCGCCGTAGGCCTTGCGGAGGATCACCTGGACGCGGGGCACGGTGGCGTTGCAGTAGGCGTACAGCAGCTTGGCGCCGTGCCGGATGATGCCGCCGTGCTCCTGGTCGACGCCGGGCAGGAAGCCGGGCACGTCCACCAGGGTGACCAGGGGGATGTTGAAGCTGTCGCAGGTGGAGACGAAGCGGGCGGCCTTCTCGGAGGCGTGGATGTCCAGCACCCCGGCGAGCACCGCCGGCTGGTTGGCCACCAGGCCCACCACCTGCCCGTCGAGCCGGGCCAGCGCGCACACCACGTTGCGCGCCCAGGCCTCGTGCACCTCCAGGTACTCGCCGTCGTCGACGAGCTCCTCGATCACGGCGCGGATGTCGTAACCGCGCCCGGGATCGGCGGGGACGAGGTCGGTGAGGCGGTCGGTGCGCCGGTCCGGCCGGTCGCCGCCGCGCTGCGCGGGGGGCAGCTCGCGGTTGTTGGGCGGCAGCAGGGACAGCAGATAGCGGACGTCCTCCAGGCACTCGGCCTCGTCGTCGTAGGCGAAGCCCGCCACCCCGGAGGTGGCGGCGTGCACATCGGCGCCGCCGAGGCCGTCGTGGGTGACCCGCTCGCCGGTCACCGCCTGGACCACGTCGGGGCCGGTGATGAACATCTGGGCGGTGCCGCGGACCATGAACACGAAGTCGGTGAGGGCCGGGGAGTACGCGGCCCCGCCGGCGCAGGGCCCCAGCATCACGCTGATCTGCGGGATCACTCCGGAGAAGGCGGCGTTGCGGCGGAAGATCCCGCCGTATCCGGCGAGGGCGGTGACGCCTTCCTGGATGCGGGCGCCGGCACCGTCGTTGAGGGAGACCAGCGGCGCCCCCGCGGACGCGGCCATGTCCATCACCTTGTGCACCTTCGCGGCGTGGGCCTCGCCCAGGGCGCCGGCGAAGACCCGGAAGTCGTGGGCGTAGGCGAAGACCGTGCGGCCGTGGACCGTTCCCCAGCCGGTCACGACGCCGTCGCCGTGCGGCTTGCGGTCCTCGAGCCCGAAGCCGCTGGCCCGATGGCGACGCAGCGGCTCGATCTCGGTGAAGGTCCCCTCGTCGAAGAGGACGTCCATGCGTTCACGGGCGGTCAGCTTGCCCCTGGCGTGCTGGCGCCGGGTGGCGTCGGGGTCGGGGCCTCGGCCGACCTCCTCCTTGAGCCGGCGGAGCTCCGCGGTCGCCCGCCGCAGATCCGGCTCCGCCGATGTCGTGGCGCGGTCGTCGAGAATCGTCATCGGCCGAACGTAGGAACGGCCCCTCGAACTCCGGTGGAGCGGTCCGGAACGCCGGTGGAGCGATCCGGAACGGTCCCGGCCGCCCCGGGTGCTCCGAGTGCCCCGGGTGCTTCGGCCGCCCCGGGTGCTCCCGGTGCTCCGGTCAGCGGACCACCGGGGCAGTGACGTCGAGCGCCGGGTCGCCGTTGAGCACGGCCTGGTGGAGCCGCTGGAGCTTGGGCGAGGGTTCCAGGCCGAGCTCCTCGATGAGCGTGCTGCGCAGCCGCTGGTAGGCCTGGAGGGCCCGCCAGGCGTTGCCGGAGCGGTGCAGCGCCGTCATCAGCTGGGCGCAGAAGTTCTCGTGCATCGGGTGGCGGGCGACCAGCACCCGCAGCTCGGGCACGATCTCGGTGTGCCGGCCCAGCCGCAGGTCGGCGTCGATCCGCCGCTCCAGGCAGGCCATCCGGTCCTCGTCCAGCCGCAGCACTTCGAGCTCCACCACGCTGCCGACCTTCACGTCCACGAGCGCCGGCCCCTGCCACATGCCGAGGGCCTTGCCCAGCAGTTCGGACGCGGCGCGGTCGTCGCCCGCGTCGTACGCGGCCCGGCCGGACGCGGCGAGCTGCTCGAACTCCTGTACGTCGATCTGGCCCGGCTGCACCTGCAGGAGGTACCCGCCGTGCTGGGTGACCAGCACGTCCTTGGCCTGGCGGACGGGATCTCCGTCCAGGGCCGCGGCTATCTTGCGGCGGAGCTGGAGAATGTACGTCTGGAGGGTGGTCGCGGCGCTGCGCGGCACGTCCTCTCCCCAGATCTCCTCCATCAGCGTCGGGACGGTCACGACATGGTCGGCCTGCAGGGCGAGCAGGGCGAGGATCTGCCGTGGCTTGGCGGCGCTCGGCACCACTGACACACCACGCTCATGGGCTGTCAGCGGACCCAGAACCTTGATCTCCATGATTGCTCTCCCCTTTCGAGCCGTACCCCCCGGTCATCGAACCGGCGGTTCTTCTCGGAGCATTCATGGAGCTTGGCACTGTCCCGGTGGAGCGCACAGTGAGCGGCTCATGAGCGTAATCATGAAAATGTCATGTCGCGATAGTGAGTGCGGCACTGTCCCCCCGGGCTCGCCCCAACGGAGAATCCCGGTATCGGGACGTCGAACGCACACTCGTCCGGCAGACAACTGGGGGAATCACATGGGCACCATGGCGACCAGAACGGCGACCACCGGCGTGGACGGCACCGCCCAGGAGGAGCACCGCTTCGCGGAGCTGGCGGCCCGCACGGGTCTCGAACCCGAGCTGGCCCAGCGCTACGCCGATGATCCCGTCGGGGTGCTGGCCGAATTCGGCCTGCCGGCGGCCGAATCGGCCTATCACGGCGGCTCCGCCATGGAGGACCACGTCGCGATCCTGGCCGAGTTCGGCCTGTCCGCCGCCGAGCCGCTGTTCATGGGCGCCGGGGTCGTCATCGAGGAGCTCGACGACCGGCTGGCCGCCGAGCGGGCCTGCCCCTGCATGGGCACCCGGCACACGTCGTCGGCCGAGTACGAGATGCCCGCGGAGACGGCCGCCCGATGACGGGGACGGAGCCGCTGGCCGGTGAGGCGGTGGTCGGCTTCAAGCGTCATCTGCGGGCCGAGGCCGTCCCGGGGGAGGCCGTCTACCTGCTGTCCGTCGGGGGCGTGACGGCGCTGCACGGCCCGCACATCGAGGCGCTCGCGCCGCTGCTCGACGGCACCCGCACCCTGTCCAGGGTGCTGAGCGAGGCCGCGTCCTCGGTGCCGCCGGCGGCGGCGGGCCGGGTCGTCGGCCGGCTCGCCCAGGCCAATCTGATCAGCTACCGGGACCCGGCCCCGGGGCGCCCCGCGGCCGCCGAGGAGCAGGCGTACTGGGACTTCGCCGGCCTCGACAGCGCCGCCGCGACCCGGCGGCTCGCCCGCACCTCGGTGGAGGTGCGGGCGGTCGGCCGCGCGGACCGGGACGCGGCCGTGGCGGCCTGTCTGGCCGCCGGGCTCACCGTGGTCGGCGAGGACCCGGCCGCCAAGGCCGACGACGACGGACCGCCCGCCTCCCCGACCAGGGGCGGGCCTCCGGCCGGCGTCGGCACACCGGGGCCACCGGGCCCGGGCGGCGGCCGACCCGGCGCCCTCGGCACCGGCACCACCGGCGTGGCCCTCGGCCGCGCCGGTGGTGCCGCGCGAGGGGCGGGTTCCCTCGCCGGGCCCGCGCCGGGCCCGGGCACCACGGCCGGGGCCACCCCGCTGGGCGCCCTCGGCGCGGCGGCGGCCGGCACCGGCGCCCCCGGTGCCGCGGCGGCCGACGAGCCGGGCCTGCTGCTGGTGGTCTGCGACGACTACCTGGACCCGGAGCTGCGGGAGATCGACGCCCGGCAGCGCGCGGCCGGGCGCCCCTGGCTGCTGGCCAAGCCCCATGGGCCGCAGACCTGGGTGGGGCCGGTGTTCGACCCCGGGGAGGGGCCCTGCTGGTCGTGTCTCGCACACCGGCTCCTCGGCCACCGAGTGGCCGAGGAGCCGGTCCGCCGCGCGCTGGGCTCGCCGGGGCCGCTGCCGATCCCCGAGACCTCGCTGGCCGTGGGGCGCGCCTTCGGCCTCCAGGCCGCGGTGCTGGAGGCCGTCAAGTGGCTGGCGGGGGTGCGCAACGACACCCAGGGCGCCGTGTGCGTCCTGGACACGCTCACCCTGGGCACCGAGCTCCACCCGGTGGTGCGCCGCCCGCAGTGCGCCGCCTGCGGGGACCCCGGGCTGGTCGCCGAGCGGGCCTGGCGCCCGTTCCGGGTCGTGCCGCGCGCCAAGGCGCCCAACGACAGCGCCAACGACCGGGCGCTGCCGGCCGCCGAGACGCTCGCGCGCTACCGCCATCTGGTGAGCGGGGTGACCGGGGCGGTCACCGACCTCCAGCGCGACCCGAACGCGGTGGAGGGCATCAACAGCTATGTGTCCGGGCGCAATCTGGCCATGGGCGGCAACACCCTGGCGGAGGTGCGCAGCGGGCTGCGGCAGTTGAGCGGGGGCAAGGGCACCACCCCGCTGGAGGCGGAGGTGGGGGCGCTCTGCGAGGCGCTGGAACGGTACTCCGGGACGCGCCAGGGCGACGAGGCCACGGTGCGCGACACCCTGGTGGGGCTGGGCGAGCAGGCCCTGCACCCCAACGCCGTCCAGCTCTTCCACGAGCGGCAGTTCGCCGACCGGGCGCGGTGGAACGCCTCGCACACCGCGCTGCACCGGGTGTGCGACCCCTTCGACCCGCGCCGGCCGGTCGACTGGACCCCGGTGTGGTCGCTGACCCGGCAGCGGCACCGGCTGCTGCCCACCTCGATGCTCTACTACAGCGATCAGCCGCCGGCGGGCCTGCCCTGGGCCGACTCCAACGGCAACGCCGCCGGCAGCAGCCCGGAGGACGCCCTGCTCCAGGGGTTCTTCGAACTGGTGGAGCGGGACGCGGTGGCGCTGTGGTGGTACAACCGGCTGCGCCTGCCGCTGGTGGACCTGGACGCGTTCGACGAGCCCTGGCTCGCCCGGCTGCGGGACGTCTACGGCGGGCTGGAGCGGGAGTTGTGGGTGCTCGACCTCACGTCGGACCTCGGGGTGCCGGTGATGGCCGCGCTCTCCCGGCGGACCGACAAGCCGGCCGAGGACATCGCCTTCGGCTTCGGCGCGCACTTCGATCCCCGGCTGGCGCTGCGCCGCGCGGTGACGGAGATGGGCCAGCTGCTGTCGCCGGTCGCCCGCGCGGCCGCCGACGGAACCGGATACTCCACTCAGGACCCCGAGCTGCTGTCCTGGTGGACCACGGCCACGGTCGCCAATCAGCCATACCTCCTGCCCGATTCGGCCGAATCCGCCAGAGGCCCGGCCCACTACGCCCATGAGCCCCGTGCGGATCTGCACCGGGACGTCGAAGCGGCCGGCGCCCTGGTGCGCGCGCACGGGATGGAGCTCCTCGTACTGGACCAGACCCGACCCGATGTGGGATTGCCCGTGGTCAAGGTGATCGTGCCGGGTCTGCGGCACTTCTGGGCCCGTTTCGGCCCCGGACGGCTGTTCGACGTGCCCGTCCGGCTCGGCCATCGATCGAGCCCGATCCCGTACGATGACCTCAATCCGATCCCCATGTTCGCGTAGGCCGGAGTCGCCCCGCCCGGCGGACAAACCGGCTCCTCCACAGGCCGATTGCGCATATATTCAGCTGAGCTTCGGCCTGTGGCCCCGGTGAGGAGACGTGCGATGGTAGGACGTATCCGGAAGTCGGAAGTCAACTTCCCGCCCTTACCGGCGGTCCGGGACGGTTCCGTCTGGCGTGGGGCCCGGTCGCGGTTCGGCGCGCTCTTCGCCGGGGCGGAGACCGCCCCCCGGCTCCAGGACCGGGAGATCCCGGCGCCGCGCTACGCCCGGGCCACCGTCATCACGGTGCTGTGCGGGTACACCGGCATCCTCATCCTCAACGTGCTCTGGGAGAACCCCACCCCGGGCAAGCTCGTCCTGTTCGTCCTGTGCGTTCTGGTCACCTTCAGCGTGCAGCTCCTGCACACCTCGCCCAAGGCCCGCACCTGGCCGCCGCGCCGCAAGGCGGTCTCGCTCAGCATCCAGGCGGTGCTCACCTTCCTGCCCCTCCTCTGGTTCGACGTCTTCTGGGGCAGCATGTGCGGCATCCTCGCCGGCGCCTTCCTGCTCCTGGTGCCGAGGCCCTGGGCCTGGGTGCTCTACGGCACGGCCATCATCAGCATCATGCTCGCGACCGTGGCGCTCGGGCGGCCGCTGATCAGCGTGCTCTACGTGCCGGCCTCCTCCGCGCTGACCGGCCTGCTCATCTTCGGGGTGACCCGGCTGGCCGAGCTGGTCGCCGAGGTCCACGCCTCCCGGGCGGAGCTGGCCCGGATGGCGGTGGCCCAGGAGCGGCTGCGCTTCTCCCGCGATCTGCACGACCTCCTCGGCTACAGCCTCTCCACGATCACTCTCAAGAGCGAGCTGATCTACCGGCTGGTGCCGGCGCGCCCCGACCGGGCGCGCGAGGAGATCGCCTCGGTGCTCCAGGTGTCCCGCCAGGCGCTGTCGGACGTCCGGCTGGTGGCCAGCGGCTATCGCGACATGTCGCTGGAGGCCGAGGCCCGGTCGGCCGCGTCCATCCTGAGCACCGCCGACGTCCGCGCGACCGTGGACGTCTCCTGCGGCCGGCTCCACCCGGTGGTGGACACCGTACTCGCCACCGTTCTGCGCGAGGGAATCACCAACATCCTCCGCCACAGCAAGGTGCAAGTCTGTACTATTGCCGCGGCTCTTGAAGGAGAAACCGTGCGTCTCACCCTCGTCAACGACGGGGTGGAACACGGCTCACCACCATCCCCCCACAGTGGCAGCGGCATCGGCAATCTCCACACCCGGCTCACCGCCATAGGGGGCCGGGTGCACGCAGGAGTGAAGGAGGACGGCCTGTTCCATCTGGTCGCCGAGGCACCTGCCAAGCCCGTTGTCGTACCGTCGCCCTCGGACGAGCCCGTCGCGCGACCCGCGGCGTGATCGTCCACGCTCCGAGCGAGACACAGGGCACCACTGTGGTCGGGGGAACCGATGCTGTCCGTGAAGATACTGCTCGCCGAAGACGTCCACATGATCCGGGGGGCGCTGATAGCGCTCCTCCAGCTCGAACCGGACCTTCGGGTGGTCGCCTCCGTCGACCGCGGTGACGCCATCGTCAAGACCGCCCTGGAGGCCCGGCCCGATGTCGCCATCATCGACATCGACCTGCCCGGCATCGACGGGCTCACCGCGGCCTCCGAGCTCCATGAGCAACTGCCCACCTGCCGCACGCTGATCCTCACCAGCCTCGGCCGGCCGGGCACCCTGCGCCGTGCGCTGGCCGCCCATGTCACGGGCTTCTTACTGAAGGACGCGCCCCCCGACCAACTCGCCCAGGCGGTGCGCTCAGTCGCCGCGGGACAGCGCGTCATCGACCCGCAACTCGCCCTCTCCGCCTGGGACTCGCCGGAGAACCCGCTCTCCCGCCGGGAGCTGGAGGTGCTCCGGCTCGCCGCCCAGGGGGCGGACGCCGCGGAGATCGCCGGCTGCCTCTACCTCTCCAAGGGCACGGTCCGGAACTATCTGACGGCCATCGTCACCAAGCTCAACGCGCGGAACCGGATCGATGCCATCCGGATCGCCGAGGAAGCCGGCTGGATTCCCTGACCCGCCGAGCAGCGCGTCCAGCAGGCCCTCGTCCAGCGCCGTGCGCACCGACAGATCGACGGTCCGGCCGAAACCGGTGTCGCAGACCGCCGCGCTCACCACGTACCGCCCGGCCACGTCCACCGTGGTGAACGCCCAGTCGCCGCCGACCGGCGTGCCGTCCGGCCGGATCAGCCGCGCGCCCGGCCCGTCCTCCAGGGCGAAGCCGAACTCGGTGAACCGGAACCGCAGCCCCTGGCCGAGCGCCTTGCTGTACGCCTCCTTGAGCGTCCACAGCCGCAGCAGGGTGTCGTTGCGCTCCCTGCCGCGCAGCGGACCCAGCATCCGGGCCTCGTAGTCGGTGCAGGTCTGCGACTCCGAGCCGGTGCCGGCCAGCCTGCGGTCGGCGCGCTCGACGTCCACCCCGATCCGGCCGACCCGGGTCACCCCGACGACGATGACCTCCTCGGTGTGGCTGAGGCTCACGTCGATCTGGTCGCAGCCGCGCAGATAGGGCCGGCCGCCGGGCCGGTAGGCCAGGTCCACCAGGTCCGGCGAGGTCTCCATGACCACCGCCGCGACATGGCGCAGCAGCAGCCGGGAGGCGACGAAGCGCTCGCGCATCCGGGGCATGGTCAGGCTCTCGTACCGGGGCCAGTCCCGGCCCAGCAGCCGCCGCAGCCGGTCCGAGTCCGGGGCGTGGGACAGCCAGGCCGGGGACCTGCCGTACACCAGCACCGTGCCCGTCTCGGCCAGGTCGCGCAGGACCGGCTCCCAGGGCCCGTGCGGCCCGTGGAGCAGCCTCGGCCGGCCGATCCGTACCGCCGCGGCCGTCATGTCAGGTCCTCGCGAAGGAGTCGGCGAGCGGCCAGGCGTCCAGGGTGGAGAGCACGCCCGCCAGATCGACGGCGTTGGTCTCCGGGCCCCGGCACACGGCCAGGCACGAGGGGCCGAAGGTGCCGCCCATGCGGCGCAGGAACGGCGTCAGCACGGCCCGCGGCCCGACCTCCACCACATGGGTGGGCGTCTGCTGGTCCAGCAGGGCGCGCGCCGCGTCGGCGAACCGTACGGGCGCGGTGATGTGCTCCGTCCAGTACGGGGCGTACAGCGGCTCGGTGGTCATCCTGCCGTGCACGGTGGAGTAGAACGGCAGCCGGGCCGCTCCCCCGGGCAGCCGCCGGGCCACCACCTGGAACTTGGAGAGCATCGGCTCCATCAGCGGCGAGTGGAAGGCGTGGGTGACCTTCAGCGGCAGACAGGCGATGCCGCGGGCCTCCAGCCGCTCCTGGATGCGCTCCAGGCCCTTGAGGTCCCCGGAGAGGACGGTGGCCTTGGCCGCGTTGATGGCGCCGATGTCCACGCCCGGCTCGGCCGCGGCCAGCTCGGCCGCCTCGTAGGGCGCGGCGCAGGTGGCCATCATGCCGCCGCCGGAGGGCAGGTACTGCATGAAGGCGCCGCGCACCGCGACCAGCTTGGCGGCGTCCGCCAGGGAGAGCGCGCCGGCGACGGTGGCGGCCGCGAACTCGCCGATGCCGTGGCCCAGCACGGCCACCGGCTGGATGCCGGCCTCCTCCAGGGTGCGGGCGAGCGCGTACTCCACCGCGAACAGCGCGGGCTGGGCGAAGGCGGTCTGGTGCACCCGGACGTCGTTGCTGAGGATCAGGTCGACGATCGACAGCCCGGTGTACGGCAGCAGGGCGTCCGCGGCCTCGTCCAGGAAGGTGCGGTAGCCGGTGGAGTGCAGATACAGGCCCGAGGTCATCCCCGGGTGCTGGCAGCCCTGCCCGGTGAAGACGAACGCCGCCCGCACGGTGTTGCCGCAGCCGGGCCGGGTGTCGCGCTGCGCCAGGTGGGCGGCGAGCCGGCGCACCGTGGGGTACGCCCATATGTCGGTGGGCTCGATCAGCGGCCCGAAGTCCTCCTCGATGTCCCCGTACAGGCTGAGGGCGGCGACCGAGTCCAGCCCGTACTCGGCGAACGGCACGTCCTCGGCGACCCTGCGGCCCAGATAGCTGCCCAGCCGCTCCACCAGCCAGTCGGCGTACGCCAGTTCGTGCGGGCCGCGCTTGTGTGCTGACATGACTCGCTCCTTCTTACGTCGTGGCTCGGCTCGCCGGGCCGGCGGGCCGTCAGGCCAGCGCGGTGCCGTAGAGGTCGTAGCTGCGGCGGCCGTGCAGCCGGCCCAGCACCTCCGCGAGGACGCGCTGCTCGCTGGCCGCCGGGCGGTCGGGCAGCGGCAGCCCGAGCCGGCGGCAGAGGCGGTAGAGGGCGGCGGTCGGCCAGGCCGGGTCGGCGAGGAAGGCGTCCGCGCCGTCCCGCTGGGCCCGCCACACGCCCAGGCACGCCGCGGCCGCGAGCACCAGGGCGTAGCGGTCGGCGAGCCCGAAGCTGTGCGGGCTGATGAGCGCCTTGCGGTCGCCCGGGGCGATCTCGGCGAAGACCTTGCGCAGCTCGTCGAGCTCCGAGGTCAGACCGCGGGCGAGGAACCGCAGCTGGGCCTCGCCGTCGGCGCCGGCCCCCGGGGAGGCGCCCGACTCCAGCAGGTCCGTCACGGTGATCAGGGCGGCGGCGAGCGGGTCGCTGTCCCCCAGCAGCGCGGGCGCGCCGAGGTCCAGCTCCGGCAGCGGGCCGCGCAGGTCGAACAGGGCCGGCGGCGGCTCGGGGTCGGAGAACCAGGAGTGCCGGGCGAAGAACGGCAGCTGCGGCAGGATGCTGACCTGGCGGCCGGCGCTGCCCGCGTGCCCGAGGGAGGTGACGGGCAGGTCCCGCAGCTGCTTCTGGAACATGCCGTAGGTGCCGTCCTCGGCGAAGGACTCCTCGCCCAGCACCGCCGACATCTCGTCCATGGACTCGGAGATCAGCCGGGGCGCCAGATAGGCGGCCGCGGCGGCGTACGCGCTCATCTGGTTCGGCAGCAGATGCAGCCCGCGGGTGGCGACCAGGGCGAGGCAGTCGCTGAGCAGCAGGTCGAGGAAGGCGCCGGTGAGCACGTCGCGGACGTGCTGGACGTCGAGGGAGGAGTGGCCGTCGGGGCGGCGGCGCACCGCGAACCGGGCCACCGTGCGCAGCGCGGTGTCCGCCCCGGCGAGCACGATGGAGGGGATCAGCCCGCGGATGACCAGGGACGAGCGCAGGCTGAGCTCGTAGCCGTCGCCGAGCTTGCCCACCAGCGCCTCCGCCGGCACGGGGCAGTCGGTGACCCGCAGCCCGCCGAACTCGGCGCTGCGCATGCCGTTGGTGGTCCGCCGGGCCAGGTCCTCGATCCGGTCCGCGGGCAGCTCCCTGCGGTCCACGAAGAGCACCGAGTGGCTGCGCCCGCCGGCCGCCTCGCCGGTCCGGGCGAAGACGACGAGCCCGGCGGCGCGCGAGGCGTTGGCGATCACCGCCTTGCTGCCGTTGAGGCGGAAGCCGCCGCCGCTCGGCTCGGCGGAGAACTCCTCGCGGACGAAGTCGTTGCCGTGCGCCACCTCGTGCCGGACCACCGCGATCCGGTCGCCGTCCAGCAGCAGGCGCGCGGCGCGCGTGCGCTGGTCGTGGTCGCCGCCGGTCCACACCGGGGCCGCGGCGAAGAAGCAGTTGAGGCCGTAGCCGAAGCCGAGCGAGGCGTCCCGGCGGAAGACCGGGCGCAGCACGCGGCCCAGCTCGTCCATCCTGGTCAGCCTGCCGCCCAGCGGCCGCGGCACGAACTCCTCGTTCAGCCCGTGGTCGTCCAGCACCCGCTCGGCCTCGGCGAGGACCTCCCCCCTGGCGTCGGCCGCCAGCAGGGCGTCCCGGCCGAGTGGGTTGCGTGGGTCCTCCAGGGCCCCGAACGCACGCTCCAGAGCATCAATGCGGTCCTCTGCCGCCATCACCGGCTCCCTGTTATCAGCAATCGCTGGATCTCGGGTTCGACCTCCTGGTGCAGCGGTTTCAGTTCCCCGCGTAGGAACAATCCGCGCATGGCGGCGCGTTCCACCTTGCCGCTGGTGGTCCTGCGGACCGTGCCAGGCCGTACGAGCAGTACCCCGCCCGCCTGCACCTCGAACTCCTCGACGAGGCACCGCTCCACGGCGGCGGTCAGCTCGGCCAGATCCACGTCGTAGCGGCTCCTGGCGCGCAGCTCCTGGACCACGACCACGCGCTCCCGCTCGCCGGGCACGGCGAAGGCCGTGCCGGCGCCGAACAGCGCGCTCACCGACTGCACGGTCCGCTCCAGGTCCTGGGGGTACAGGTTCCGTCCGGCCACCACGATCACGTCCTTGAGGCGGCCGGTCACATAGAGCTGCCCGTCCTCGACGGTGCCCATGTCGCCGGTGCGCAGACAGCCGGCGCGGCCGTCGGCCGTGGTGTTGTGGAAGGTCTCGGCGCTCTCCGCGGGCCTGCCCCAGTAGCCGGGGGCGACGCTGTCGCCGCGCAGCCAGATCTCGCCGACGCGGCCCTCGGGCAGCACCTCGTGGCTGTCGGGGTCGACGACGAGCAGTTCGGTGCCGGCGGCCGGCGGGCCGCAGGCGACCAGCGTCCGCCGGGGGCGGCCGGGGCGGGGCGGGCGCAGCTGGTGGCGCTCCAGGGCCGCGGCGTCCACCGGGCGCGGCTCGGTGCGCTCGGCGGTGACGGCGCCGGACACCATCAGGGTCGACTCGGCGAGCCCGTAGGCGGGCGTGAAGGCCTCGGGCCGCAGCCCGGCGGCGGCGAACCGCTCGGTGAAGGCGCGCCGGGTCTCGGCGCGGATCGGCTCGCCGCCGCTGACGGCGGTCTCCCAGCGGGACAGGTCGAGGCCGGCGAGCTGCTCGTCGGTGATCCGGCGCACGCACAGGTCGTAGGCGAAGTCGGGGGCGCCGCTGACGCTGATGTCGTGGCGGTCGATGGCCTGCAGCCAGCGGACCGGCCGGGTGACGAAGGCGGTGGGGCTGAGCAGTACGGCGGTGCCGCCCAGCCACAGCGGGTGCAGCAGCTGGCCGACCAGGCCCAGGTCGTGGTGGAAGGGGAGCCAGCCGCCGATCCTGCTGCCCGGCCGGGTGGCGAGGGCGGCGCTGATCGCCTCCTGGTTGGCGAGGATGTTGCGGTGGGTGACCACCACACCGCGCGGCTCCCGGGTGGAGCCGGAGGTGTACTGGAGGAACGCGATGGAGTCGCCGTCGAGCTCGGGCGGGCTCCAGCGCGGGAGCGCGCCGGCCGGCACCGCGTCCACCGGCAGGCAGGAGATGGCGCCGTAGCCGGTCCTGGCGAGCAGCTGGGAGACGGCGGTGACATCGGCGGTGTCGGTGAGCGCGATGGTCACGGCCGCGTCCTTGACGATGGAGGCGACCCGGTCCTCGTGGTGGCCGCGGCCGCCGGGCGGCGGGGCGGGCACGGCGATGGCGCCCGCGTACAGGCAGGCGAGGAAGCTGACGGCGAACAGCCGCCGGGAGGACTGCTGGATCAGGACCCGCTCCCCGCGCGCGCCCTGGCTCTGCAGCCAGCCGGCCAGATCGCGGGCGGCGGCGTCGAGCCGGGCGTAGCTGACCGTCTCCGGGTCCTGGTGGCCGCCCCGCTCGCCCACCACGACGAGGGCCTCCCGGTCGGGCGTGCGCTCGGCCGTGGCCAGTAGGTGTTCGGTGAAGTTCCGGTGGCTGGTCAACGCTCCCCCTTGCGTGCGGTCGATGCGGCGGCGCCGGTCAGCGACCGGACCAGGTGACGGGCGGGCGGTAGCGCGCCCCGGCCGGACGCCAGGGGGCCCGTACGGGCTCGGTCGCGTCCACCGGCCGCCCGGCTCCCGCGCGCAGCAGAGCGAGGAGCACGGCCATGACGGCGGCGAGCTCCACCGCGTCGGGCCGCCCCCGTACCACGTCGACACGCATCTCGGTCGCCATGGCTGCAGGATGCACCCGGGTGCTCGAAGGGGGCTTGCGCGCACAACGCGGCGGAGCCGAGGACGTGTTGTCCCCGGCTCCGCCGTCGGTGGAGCGGTGCCGCGCCGCAGGTCAGCCGGCGATGACCCGTTCGTAGGCGATGTGGCGGGTGCGTTCGGTGGCGATCCGGCCGGCCTGGGCCAGCCGCTCCCGCTGGGCGAGGTAGCCCTCGTCGCGCAGCGCCCGGTCGCACGCCTCGGCGCTCTCCCACCAGGAGACCCCCAGGTACGACAGCGGGCGCAGGGTGGAGCGCAGCAGATCGCTGCCGCCGAAGCCGCCGAGGCCGGCGCAGTGGTGCGTCAGATCGGCGAAGCGCTCCTCGAAGGCGCGGCAGTCGACCGTGACCTGGCCGTGGGTGAGCACGATGGCGGGCACGCCGACGCCCGCGCCGCCGCCGACGGTCACCCGCCGGACGCTGACGGCCTGATCGGCCTCCGTCTCCACCATGGCCCCCAGCCGCTGCACATGGGCGAGGAACGTCTCGTCGTGCACCACCTTGAGGAAGCCGGCGAGGCTGCGCCAGTGCCCGAGGTGCACATAGACGTCGGGGCGCTCCACCAGCTGCACGGTCACCAGGAAGTCGAACCCCGCCTGGTGACGCAGGTGCTGGGAGTGCGCCCTGAACTCGCGCTCGAAGGTGGGGACGTCGCCCTTGACCGTGAAGCGGTTGACCACGGTGAGGGGACGGGCGAGGTTTCGGCTGCGTTCCTGTTGGGGGGCCAGCATGGGAGCCTCCGTTGGGGGAGTCGCGGTGGTGCACCCGGCCTGATGCCTCAGCGGGATTCCGCGTACTCCTTGGCGTACCGCAAGGTGGTCGAGCTGTTCGTGCCCAGTGCCGTACGGACCGCGGCGCGGGCCTCGGCAAGGGTGGCGCGGGGCCCGAGGGCCTGCCGTACTCCCTCGGGGCTCAGGGTCACAGTGTGCCAGGAAGTGGCCCGTACGCCGATGCCTTCGGGCGAGGTCACGGGTTCGACTTCCCAGCGGCCGGTGTGCCCGCTCATCGCGACCGGCGTCCGGAGCTGCTTGTAGACGATCGCCTTGCGGTCGGGGAAGGCGACCCGGACCGAGGTGGTGGTGTGCGTGGAGCCGTCCGGGCTCCGGGTGTCCATGTCCATGTACTGGACGCCGTCGTCGCCCCGTACGAAGTCCAGCCGGGCGACGTGCGGCAGCCGCTCCGGCCACAGGTCGGCGCGGTCCAGGAACGCGTGGACGTCCTCGGCCGCGCCGGCGATGAACAGCGAGTCGTGGAAGGTGAAGCGGAGCTCGTCGCGCCGCTCGCCGAGTTCGGCGGTGGCGCGCAGGGCTTCCAGTTCGGCGGTGCTGTTGCGGTCCACGGCCCGCTCGATGAGCTCGACGGCGGACGGGTCGTCGCCGACGGCGCGGTAGTCGTGCAGCAGGACGACGCGGCTGCCGCCGCCCCGGGCCGGCTCGATCCGCCACTCGCCGCCCATGGCGGCGACCGGATCGGCGGGGACGACCTGGCGGAAGGCGATGCGCGAGGCGGCCGGGTCCAGGGTCCGGCGGGAGGTCCAGCAGCGCACGGTGTCGCCGCCGGCGAGCGCCCAGATCCGCAGCAGTTGATCGGTGCCGCTGTCCTCCAGGACCTCCACGTGCACCGTGGGGCCGAACACCTGGGGCCAGTCGGCGACGTCCGCGACCAGTCGGAAGACGGCCTCCGGAGGCGCGGCCACCGTCACGCTGTGCTCGGTGGTGCGCGCGGGGGCGGTGGAGCCGTCGGCGGTGCCGGCCGCGTCGGGCGGCGCTGTCGATCCGGGTGCATCGGTCGTAGCGTTCGGCGCCACGGCGAACCTTCCCTTCGAGTCGCGCCGTTCGCACGGCGGCGGGACCACCTTGGCAGCAGATACTTGAGGCCCGCTCGAGCAACGGTCAGCGGGCCCACGCGGGCCGGTCGAGAATCTCCACCACCGCGCAGCCCCAGCTGTAGCCCGCGCCGACGCCGATCAGCAGCCCGCGGTCGCCCGGCGCGGCCCGGCCGGAGGCGACGAGGTGGTCCAGGCTCGCGAACTGGTCGCCCGCGCCCAGGTGGCCGATCGTGCGGGCGAACTCCCAGGTGGTGCGCTCGGGTTCGATGCCGTACTGCTGGTAGTAGATCGACTGGAGCCGGCGCTGCCCGAAGTGCGGCAGGACGATCCAGGAGGCGTCCGCGAGCTCCATCCCGGCCTCGGGCAGCGCCCGTTTGAGGACGGTGCGCTGGCCGGCGTTGGCGCGGCCGATCGCGAAGGACATGCCGACCCGGCCGACGAACGCCTTCTTGGCCCGCTCGAAGTCCACCGGGCCGCCGCCGGCGAACGGGGCCGGGGTGAACGGCTCGTCGCCGCGGTGCAGCGGCTCCAGGGCGGGGTCGGCGAGGAGCGCCAGCGAGCGCAGCCGGGCGAAGCCGCCCCGGCGGGAGAGCACGAGGGCGGTGCCGCCGTCGGCGTACGGGGTGCCCGGGTCGGTGAGCCAGCGGTCGATGCCGGGCGGGCAGAACCGGTCGGCGGTGGTCAGCAGCGCGTCGCCGCGGCCGGAGCCGGCCGCGAGGTGGGCGGCGGCGAGCTCCAGGGCCGCCATCCCGCCGTTGGACATCTGCCGGATCTCCACGGCCGGGCAGCTGTTCGCCACGGTCTCGCGCTGGATGTACGAGGCGACCGGCCACATGTCGTGGCCCTGGTGGTAGGTGCCGGCGTGCAGGATCAGCTCGATGTCCGCCGGCCCGCTGCCGGCCCGGCCCAGGGCGCCGCGGGCCGCGTGGACGGCCATCTCGGCGGCGGACTCGGCCGGGGAGTGGGCGACCGACACCATGCCGGTGGCGGCCGCGACCCGCGGCGGGCAGGAGCCGTCGGCGACGGCGTCGGCGATCGCCAGCGACGAGGGGAACCGGACGCCGGTCGCCCGGATGTAGACGTCCTCCACGCGCACGAGCGGCTCCCTCGGGGTCGGTCCGGCGTTCCGTCCGGCCACGGTGGGGGCGGTGGCTCGAGGGCGCCCGGAGCGGTGCTGGTTCCGCACGGCGGGCACGGCCCGGGGACGCGCCGCACGAGCCCGCGCCGGCCCGCACACGTATCCGCGCCGGTCACGGACCCGCACCGGTCGAGTACGGCTCGAGCCCCCGCGCGGAAGACTCGGCCGGCAACGAATCCGAGCAGGAGGTCCCATGGCCGTCCCCCAGGCGTCGTACCCCTTCCACGACCAGCGGCCCCGATGGACGGCGAGCGACACCGAGGAGGGCCTGGAGCTCGCCACGATCGAGGTGCCGCTGGACCACGCCCACCCGGACGGCGAACGCATCTCCCTCGCGATCAGCCGCCGGCGCGCGGCCGATCCGGCGCGCCGGCGCGGCATCCTGCTGTGCGTGCACGGCGGCCCCGGCGGCGAGGCCGGCCTCGGCCGCGCGCTGCCGGCGGAGCTCGCCCGGCGCACCCCGCTGCGCCGGGCCTACGACCTCATCGGCCTCGACCCGCGCGGCACCGGCGACTCCACCCGGCTGCCGGCCGCCCCCACCCCGGCGCGGGCCGTCTTCGACTCCCGGCCGCCCGACTCCGCCTTCGCCGCGCTCACCGCCGACATGCGGGCCCGGGAGGAGGGCTGCCGGCAGGCCGGCGGCCGGCTGCGGCAGCACATCAGCACCCGCAACACGGCCCGCGACCTGGACATCGTCCGCGCGGTGCTCGGCGAGGAGCGGCTGTCCTTCCTCGGCTACGCCTACGGAACCCTGGTCGGCGCCGTCTACGGCACCCTCTTCCCCGGCCGGCTCGACCGCAGCGTGCTGGACTCCTCGGTGCACCCGGGCTGGACCTGGCGGCAGCAGTTCATGGCGCAGGCCGTCGCCGTCCGGGAGAGCGTCGACCACTGGGCCGAGTGGGCCGGGCGGCGCGACGGCCACTTCGGGCTCGGCGTCGGCGCCGCACAGGTGCTGGCCACCGTGGAGCGGACCGCCGCGCTGCTGGCGGAGCAGAGCGCCGACGCCGAACTGCGCACCTCCTTCGACGGGGTCGTGGGGCAGCTGGCCCCGGAGCGGCCGCGGTGGGAGGCGCTGGCCCGGCTGGTGGCGCGGCTGCGCGCGGCCGCCGAGGAGAAGGACACCGCGCGGGCCGGGGCGCTGCTCGCCGAGCGCGTCGCCTGGCTGCCGGCCGAGTCGGGGGCGGGCCTGCGCACCGCCGTGCTGGAGGCGGTGACCTGCGAGACGCCCTGGCCGGACGACCTGGAGGTCTACTACCGGGACATGCGGCGCTTCCGGGAGCGCTTCCCGTACGGCTACGGGGTGCTGCGCGCGATGCCCTGGGTGGGGACGTTCCGTGGCTTCGCGCCGCCCGAGGGCCCCACCCGCATCCGGCGGGAGGGCTATCCGGTGGGGCTGGTCGTGCAGGCCGACGGCGACCCCCTGGACCACCACGAGGGCGCGGCGGCCATGGCGGACCTGCTGGGGCACCGGCTGATCACCGTGGTGGACTGCGGCGGCCACGCGCTCTACGGGTTCGCGGGCAACCGGGCGGTCGACGAGCACGTCAACCGCTATCTGCTGGAGGGGCTGCTGCCGGAGGGGCCCGTGGAGTGCGCGGGCGAGCCGCGCCCGGCGATCCCGGCGGACGTCCGCCGCGGCGACCCGGCGCCGGCCGACCGGCTCTCGTGACGGGAGGCCGCCCGGGCCGGGGGCGGTCAGGCGACCGGGTCCGCCGGGCCGAGGACCGTCAGGCGGCCGGGCCGAGGAGGACCGCGGCCCAGGAGCGGCGGGCCGAGGTGTCGTACTGGAGCGCGACATGGCTGGTGGCCGTGGTGACGTCGCGCCAGTAGCGCTGCAACGGGTGGGACTCGCTCAGCCCGCCCGTGCCCGCCGCCCGTACGAGGATGTCCACCGCGTCGGCGACGAGTTCGGCCGCGACGGTGGCGTTGCGCTCGTTGCGGGCGAGCGGCTCGGGGGTGAAGTGCCGGCCGTCGGCGGTGGCGGCGCTCTCCTCGACGAGGTGGCGGGCCGCGTCGAGCCGGCCCGAGGCCCGCACCAGGGCCGTCTCGGCCGCCGGGGTGCGCCGGCCGCCGACCGTGCCGGCCGCGCAGGCGCGCAGCGCGCCCGCCCCCGCGCCCACCACGGGCGCGACGAAGGCGAGCGCGCCGACGGCCTGCAGCGGCACCCGGTGGGCGGGCACGGCCGAGCCAGCGTTGTGGCCGGTCAGCAGGTCGGCCCGGGGGAAGGAGCGCGCGCCGGGAACCGTGGCCCCGGACACGACCAGGGTGTGGCTGCCGGTCGCCCGCATGCCGATGGCGTCCCAGGACGCGCGCACGGCGCAGGCGGCCCGGGGCAGCGCGAAGAAGCGCAGCTCGGGCGGCGCGCCCTCGGCGCCCGCGGGGGCGCAGACCAGCACCCAGTCGGCGTGCTCGACACCGCTGACGTAGCGCCAGGTGCCCGTCAGGTGCCAGCCGCCGGTGGCGTCGGGCACGGCCCGGCCGGAGGGGGCCAGCGCGGTGGCGACGACGGTGTCGGGCCCGCTCTCCCAGAGCGCGCGCCGCCCCTCCTCGGGCAGGTGCGCGGCGAAGCGGGTGGAGCAGGCGCTGAGCGAGGCGTACCAGGCGGTCGCCGGGCAGCCCTCGGCCACGGTGATCACGGCCCGGGTGAGCTCGGTGAACGTGCCCTCGGCGCCGCCCCGGGCGGCGGCCGCGAAGTGCCGGGGGAACCCGGCCTCGCGCACGGCGGCGACGACCTGGGGCGCCAGCGCGCGGCGGCGGTCGGCCTCCGCCGCGTGCTCGGCGGCCAGCGCCCTGAGCTTCTCCGCGCTCTCGGCGAGACCGGTGGCGGCCACGGGGCCGGTGGCGTCCACGGGGCCGGTGGCGCCCGCGAGGTCGGTCGCGCCCATCAGACGGCCTTCGCGAAGAGCGCGAGGGTCTCGCCGGGGCTGGGCCCGTCCAGCGCCCGGAAGATCCGCTCGGCATCGGCGCCGTGCCGGTGCAGCTGCACATGGGCGAGCTCGACGCGGGTGGAGTACGGGCCGGCGGGGGTGAACGTCACCTCGATGACGCTGGCCCGCTCGTCGTCGTCGATCGGCCGCCAGTTGCCGTCGATCCGCCAGGTCATGGCGAGCCGGCGCGGCGGCTCCCACTCCAGGACGCGCCCCCAGGCGATCTCGTGGCCCGACACGTCCCACTCGTAGCAGCGGCCGCCGACGCCCGGTTCGAAGGCGAGCCCGGCGCGCTCCTCGGTCAGCAGCACATGGGAGGGCGGCCACCAGTCCATGGGCCGCTCGGTGAAGACCGCGAAGCAGTGCTCGGGCGTCGCCGCCACGGTCACCGACTTCCGGACGTCCGGGATCGTCTGATCGGGCACGGGTCTCCTCCAGGGTCGCCGGCTGTTCCCGGGGTACGGGGGTGGGCCCACGCTGGCGCGGAACGCTCGGCCTGGTGTCGAGACCCGCTCGAACAGCGCGCCCCGCCCCCTGCGCGGCCGGGTTCGAGGCGGGGTCGAGACCCGTGCGAGGTGCCGTTGCCACCGTCGTGCGGTCCACGCCCTCGACCTTTCGGGAGAGCACCATGACAGACGCGGGACGGCGGGTGGCCTTCGTCACCGGGGCGACCAGCGGCATCGGCCTGGCCGTGACGGAGCTCCTGGCGCGGCGGGGCATCGCGGTGTTCGGCTGCGCGCGGAGCGCCGAGAACGTGGCGGCCACCGTCAAGCGGCTGCGCGGCGAGGGCCTGGAGGTCCGCGGCACCACCTGCGACGTCTCGGACCCGGAGCAGGTGCGGGCCGCGGTCGCCGCGGCCGTCGAGGCGTACGGGCGGATCGACATCCTGGTCAACAACGCGGGCCGGGGCGGCGGCGGGGAGACCCATCGCATCGACGACGCGCTCTGGCTGGCCGTGATCGACACCAATCTCAACGGCACCTTCCGGGTCACCCGCGAGGTGCTCGCCGCCGGCGGGATGCGCGAGGCCGGCTGGGGGCGGATCGTCAACATCGCCTCCACGGGCGGCAAACAGGGCGTCGAGCTCGCCGCCCCGTACTCGGCCGCCAAGAGCGGGGTCATCGGCTTCACCAAGGCCGTGGGCAAGGAGCTGGCGAAGACCGGCATCACCGTCAACGCCGTCTGCCCCGGCTATGTGGAGACGCCGATGGCCCAGCGGGTGCGCCAGGGCTACGCCGACCACTGGGGCATCGGCGAGTCGGAGGTCCTCGAACGCTTCGAGGCCAAGATCCCGCTGGGCCGCTATGTGACGCCCGAGGAGGTCGCCGGGCTCGTCGGCTATCTCGTCTCGGACGAGGCGGCCCCCGTCACCGCGCAGGCGCTCAACGTCTGCGGCGGCCTCGGCAGCCACTGACCCGGGGGAGCGACGGACCCATGACGACGAGCGACAGCGCCACCCCGGCCGCCGCGGACCGCGCCGCGGACTTCCGCACGGCCATGGGGTGCTTTCCGACCGGGGTCGCCCTCCTCACCCGGGGCAGCGACCGCACGACGGCCGTGATCACCGTGAACAGCCTGACGTCGGTGTCGCTCGACCCCCTGCTGCTCCTCGTCTGCGTCAAGGCCGACGGCCGGATGGCGCCCCTGGTCACCCGTGCCGGGAGCTTCGCGGTCAACGTCCTCGACGAGACGCAGCAGGACCTGTCCATGCTGTTCGCCCGGTCCGACCGGCCGGTGGGACGAGCGGCCATGCGGCAGTTGGGCGCGGTGGAGGGGATCACGGGGAACGCGGTGGTCCCCTCCGCCGTCGCCTGCTTCGAGTGCCGGCTGCACGCCCGGTACGAGGGCGGCGACCACGTGATGTTCGTGGGCCGGGTGCTGGCCCTGCGCCACGCCGGCCCGGAGCGGCGGCCGCTGCTCGTCCACCGCGGCCGGTACGCGACCCTCGCCTGAACCCCGGCGCCCGGTCCGCCGTTCGACACTGCGGCGGACCCGCCTCGACGTGATGGAGACGGCATGACCACGCCCCCGAGCGCCCCCGAACCCACGCCCGTTCGCGAAGCCGCCGCGTACGGCGTGCTGGAGGAGGTCGCGGCGGATGTGCACGCCTATGTGCAGCCGCCCGGCGGGTGGTGCCTGAACAACGCCGGCGCCGTGGTCGGGGCGGACTCCACCGTACTGATCGACACGGCGGCGACCGAGGAGCGCACCCGGCGGCTGCGGGCGGCGCTGGAGCGCGTCTCACCCGGTGGCCCCGACTTCGTGGTCAACACCCACTTCCACGGGGATCACGTCTTCGGCAATGGACAATTCGTGCCCCGAGGCATCATCGTGGCGCATGAGGGTACCCGCAGTGAGGCGGCCGAGGCCGGCCTCGGGCTGCGCGGCCTCTGGCCGGACGTGAACTGGGGTGAGACGCCCGTGACGCTCCCGACGCTGACCTTCCGGGACGAGCTCACCCTGTACACCGGCGGCCCGCGCGTCGAACTCCTGCACGTCGGCCCGGCCCACACCGCCCACGACGTGGTGGCCTGGGTGCCGGAGCGCCGGGTGCTGTTCACCGGGGACGTGGTGTGGTCCGGGGTCACCCCGTTCGTGCTGATGGGCTCGATCACCGGCTCACTCGCGGCGTTGGACCGCCTGCGCGCGCTCGGAGCCCGTACGGTGGTTCCCGGGCACGGCCCGGTGGCGGGGCCAGAGCTGTTCGATCACACTGAGTCCTATCTTCGCTGCATCCAGCGACTGGCCGAGGAGGGCACCCGCGCCGGGCTCTCCCCGCTCGAAGCGGCCCACCAGGCCGACCTCGGCGCATTCGGCGAACTGCTCGACTCCGAGCGCCTGGTCGGCAATCTGCACCGGGCCTACGCCGAGCTGCGGGGCGAACTCCCGCTCGGCGCACGACTGGACGTGCTCGGCTCCTTCAGGGAGATGGTCGAGTTCCACGGAGGTCCGCCGGACTGCCACGCGTGATCCGGCATCGAGGTGAGGAGTTTGACAATGGCCACTGCTGTGATGGACGGCGAGTTGACCGAGGAGGAGCCGCCGGTCGGACCGGTGGGCCGACCGGTGATCCGGCCGGCGCTCCGGCTCGCGGGGGACGAGGACGACGACGGCAGCGAGTCGCACATCTGCCGCGGCATCGACTGATCCCCTTTCACGTGGCAGGGGCCCCTCCCCGGGGCCCCCGCCACGTTCGCCCGCCGTGTCACCCGTACGGCGGTTTCAGGCAGGGTCCGGGGCCGGGGCCGGGGCCGGGGCCGGGGTGTCGCGGTGGATCACCCGCGAGGCGGTCAGCAGCCGGCCGTCGCGGCGGACGAGCACGTCGTCCACGGTGAACGTGGGCTGGAAGGAGACCGCGCCCGCCCGGTCCGTCAGCGTGACCAGGGTGTAGTACGAGACCCGTACGGTGTCCGGGTCCGCCGCGTCCGGCTCGATCAGCAGATGCCCGAACCAGTGCCGCACGGCCACATCGCGGTAGCGCGGCAGATTGGCCCGCATGCCCGCCACCATGGCCGCGCGGCCCCGCTGGGTCTCCCCGGTGGAGTGCACGACCTCGCCGTCCTCGGTGAAGGTGTCCGCGAACCCCTCGATGTCCAGCGCGTCCACGCGGCGCATCTGCCGCGCGTAGAAGGTGCTCACCTCCGCGTGGAGGTCTCCGGTGACCTGACTGCCGGCCTGACTGCCGGCCTGCTTGCCGGACTGGCTCCCGGCCTGTCCGCCGGCCTGCTCGGCCGGGCCGGGCTCCTGGACCGCGTGGGACACGGCGACTCCCTCCGACGACGGCCCGCCGCCGGGGGTGGCGCGCGGGGCGCGTCCCAGGCTGCGCCAACGGCCTCCATCACCGCTGGAGCGGCTCTCGTACCCGCGCCCGCGCCGCCCGCACGGCTCCGGCCCCGCGCGGCTCCGGCGCCGGACGGCGCGAGCTCAGCGCAGGCCCACCGCGAGGGTGACCACCGCCCCGACCGCCGCCCCCGCCGCGATCTCCAGCCGGTCCGTGAGCTGCCGGGTCAGCCACAGCCCCCGGCCGCCCTCGCCGGACAGCATCCCCGGCGGGTCCGGCGGAATGACGTCCTCCGTGAAGCCGGGCCCGTTGTCCGTGACCCGGCAGTGCAGCGTCCCCGCGTGGCAGTAGAGGACCAGCCGCCCCTCTCCCCCGCCGTGCTCGATGGCGTTGCACGCCACCTCGTGCACGGCGAGTACGAAGTCGCTGCGGCGCGGCTCCCGCAGCCCCGCGAGCGCCGCGCACTCGGCGATCCGCAGCCTCAGCTTGGGCACGTCGTCCGCGGCGAAGAGCAGCTCCAGCAGCCGTTCCCGCTCCGCGCCCTCCCCCCGGCGCCGCTCGCACGGCCGCACGCGCGCTCCGCCCGGCCCGCTCCGCGGCGGGCGGTCGGGCCGCCGGTCCCGGTCAGCACTCATGGCTCCGCCACCTCCACCTCGGCCCGTCGCCCGAGCGCATCCGTTTCCCGGGGATGGTGTGGGCGATCGCAACCGTCACAGCGGGCATGTGCCGCCACCCCCTTGGTGCCTGAGCCGCGCAAGAAAGGAATCGCGATGCGCGGATGACGTTACGCGGTGTCATGACGGGGAACCACGCGTCACTGCAATTGTGCGAACAGATGCGGACTGTGACCGCACCGGCCGGATGTCGATCGGGTGTGTCCATCGCTGCCCGGAACGGTGATCGACGAGCGAGCCTGTTCGGATTGGCTCGACAGAAGCCGGCGCCGAAACAGTCGTCCGTGGACATTCACTGACACCGCGTCATGAACGCGGCGGCGACGGGCCGGTGCCGCCCGTCGCCGCCGTACCGCTTCTCGGCCCCTTCATGATCGGCAAGGCACGAAAGCGGACCGGCATGTTCGAGTATCTGACATACCGATCACGTGTGCCCGGCCCCGCCGGGCCCCGGCCTCAGGAGACCACGTCCTTGCTCCGGAAGTGCCGGAACGCCAGCGCGAAGAGGACCAGGGCGTACGCGACCGAGACCGCGGAGCCCTTGACCATGCCGGTCCACTCCGGCTGCGGCTGGAGCGCGTCGGCCCACGCGTACTGCCAGTGGGCGGGCAGGAAGTCCCGCCAGGAGCCGAGCGCCGTGACCGCGTCCAGCACATTGCCGACGATGGTGAGCCCCACCGCGCCGCCCACCGCGCCCAGCGGCGCGTCCGTGACCGTGGAGAGCCAGAAGGCCAGGGCCGCCGTGACCAGTTGGCCCACGAACACGTACGCCACCACGATCGCGAGCCGTACCAACGCGGTGCCGGCGGGCAGCGAGCCGCCCGTGGGGATCTCCAGATCGCCCCAGCCGTAGGCCGCCGCGCCCACCGCCAGCGCGACCACCGGCAGCAGCACCATCGCCGCCGCGCTGAAGGCCAGCGCCACCGCCAGCTTGCTCGCCAGCAGCCGCGCCCGGGGCACGGGCGAGGCCAGCAGATAGCGCAGGGACGACCAGCTCGCCTCGGAGGCGACCGTGTCGCCGCAGAACAGCGCGACCGGCACCACCAGCACGAAGCCGGCCGAGACGAACAGGCAGGTGGCCGCGTAGTTCACGGCCGAGGCCGTGGCGGTGTCCATGAGCGTCACCCGGCCGCCCTCCCGGCCCGGGTCGCCGCCGAGCGCGAAGGCGGCGACCAGCACCAGCGGCAGCGCCGCCAGGATCGCGCCGATCACCAGCGTGCGGCGGCGGCGCGCCTGGCGCTGCGCCTCGACCCACAGCGGGAGGGTGCGGCCGGGGCGGTAGCCCGGCGCCGCCGCGGCGGGGGCGCCGTCCGGCCCGTGTTCGCCACCGGGGCCGTGTTCGCCGCCCGGCCTGTGTTCGCCGCCCGGCGCCGGGCCCTGTGTCACCGCGCTCACGCGGCACCTCCGATCAGCGTGAGAAACGCGTCCTCCAGCCGGCGGTGGGCGCCCACGCGCTCCACCGGCAGGCCCAGCCGCACCAGCTCCACCAGCAGTTCGGCCGCGGTGATGCCGGCCAGCCACACCAGCAGGCCCTCCTCGGTGACCTCGGCGGAGCCGACGCCCGGCAGCGCGGCGACCTTCTCCGCCAGCGCCTCGGTGGGCGGCTCGCCGGCGATGCCCACCAGCAGGGTGTCCCCCGATCCGGTGATCTCGCCGACCGGGCCCGCGGCCACCAGCCGGCCGCGGTCCATCACCACCAGATGCGTACAGCTCTGCTCGACCTCGGCGAGCAGATGGCTGGAGACGATGACGGTCCGCCCGGTGGCCGCGTACCGGATCATCACCTCCCGCATCTCGCGGATCTGCGGCGGGTCCAGGCCGTTGGTCGGCTCGTCCAGGATCAGCAGGTCCGGCAGGCCGAGCATGGCCTGGGCGATGGCGAGCCGCTGCCGCATGCCCTGGCTGTAGGTGCGCACGGCCCGCTCCAGCGCGGCCCCCAGGCCGGCGATCTCCAGCGCCTCGTCGAGGTGCGCGTCCTCGGCCGGGCGGCCGGTGGCCCGCCAGTACAGCTCCAGGTTGGCGCGGCCGGAGAGGTGCGGCAGGAAGCCGGCGCCCTCCACGAAGGCGCCCACCCGCGACAGCACGGGCGCGCCGGGGCGGACGGCGTGGCCGAACACCCGGATCTCCCCGGCGTCCGGGCGGATCAGGCCCATCAGCATCCGCAGGGTGGTGGTCTTGCCGGCGCCGTTGGGGCCGAGCAGGCCCAGCACCTGGCCGCGCTCCACCCGGAAGCCCAGGTCCCGCACGGCGTAGCGGTCGGTGGCACCGGCGTACCGCTTGCTCAGCCCGGTGATCGTGAGCGGTACGTCGGCGAGGGCCGGGTCGGGCGGCGGGGTGCTCGTCCGGCGGCGGCCGGTCAGCAGCAGCGCGGCGGCCAGTACGGCGCCGGCGAGCGGCAGGCCCCAGGTCCAGGCGGGCAGCGCGGGGTCGGCCGTGCGCACGTCCGGGGCGACGGGGACGGTCACGCCGCCGCCGGCGAGGGAGATCTCGTAGTCGGCGGGCTCGGCCGGGGAGGCGTAGCCGAGGTCGGTGGTGGCGATCACCAGCCGCAGCCGGTGGCCGGCGCGCAGATTGTGGTCGACGGCGGGCAGGGCGAGCTCGACCTCCTTGCCCTCCGCCGCGCCGGTGACCCGCACGGGGGCCACGAGCTGGCTGGGCAGCACGCGGTTGCCGTCCGGGCCGACGTCGTAGAGCTTGGCGAAGAGCACGGCGTCGCCCGGGGCCTTCACGGTGATCCGCGCGGTCGGGGTGCCGGTCACCCGGAGCGCCGAGGCGAGCGGGGCCGACTCGAAACGCGCGTGCTGGCCGGGGAAGTCGAGGGAGACGCCGACGCCGAAGGTGGCGAGCTGGGAGACGTTCCCGGCGCCCGGGACGGTGGAGATCGCGGGCGGAGCGCCGCCCGGCGGGTTGGCGATCCGCTGGGGCCGGCCGGTCAGCGGCACGGTACGGGTGTCGGTGCCGCCGAGGCCGGGGTAGCGGTCGGCGGTGGCGCCGCGCAGCGGGGCGCGGCCGTCGGTGGTGTCGATGCCGCCGGTGCGGCTGACGCGGAACGCGGGGCCGGTGGTGTCGGTGCCTGTGGCTGCGCCGGTGCCAGCGCCGGTGCCCGCGCCGGTGTCGGTGCCCGCGTTCGCCCGGGGGCCTGGGGCCTTGAGGTAGTGGTCGAACCAGGCGGCGACGCGCCGCTCGACGCGATCGCCCTCCTGGTCGCCGCCGTCGTGGCCGCCGGCGATCCAGTCCACGGCGTACGGGGCCCGGTTGGCGGCGAGCGCCTTCGCCATGGCGTCGGCGTGGCCGAGCGGGAAGAGGGAGTCGGTCTGGCCCTGGAGGATCAGGGTCGGCACGGTGATGCGGTCGGCCACGGCGGAGGGGCTGCGGGCCTCCAGCAGCCGGCGGGCCTCGGCGTCGGGCTTGCCCGCGACGGCGACGCGCTCGTACATCTCGCAGAGGGCGGGTTCGAAGCGGCCGCAACGGTTCCGCGGGGTCTGTGCGTTGGGGGGACTCTGTGCGTTCTGTGGACCGGCGGCCGGGGCGTCGGTGGACGGGGTGTCGGTGGACGGGGTGTCCGCGGGCGGCGTGTCGGCGTTGGGCGGGGCGCCGGCGCCCGGGGCGTCCGGACGGGCG